>JBPCPZ010000017.1:0-4845 GCA_050998655.1 Actinomycetota bacterium | reverse complement strand
GAACGCGGGGACCGCGATAGAGTCCTACGGCACCGACACCGGAGGCACCTTCGGGGCCCTCGACGGCGCCGATTCCGCCGCCGACAACGCCGCCTACGTTTTGCTCCGCAACAACGGCTACAAGAAGGCGAGCACGGTCGAGATCACCGTCGCCGCTCCCGCCCCCGGCACCCTCTATTGCATCACCGCAACCCACTCGCTACTCACCAACGAGTGGGAGACCGCGGTTTACAACAGTAGTGACGGCTCCCCCGCGCCGACCGACCTCGACAATTGCTAGCTCCGCTAAGCACTTAGGGCGATCTCCTTAATGAAACCCTCTCCTGGGTCGATCTTCCAGATATGGCCCAACCTCCTATTTCGCGCGGCCCCCGCCGACGTCTCGCCCCGATTCCCTATGTGCTCCTGTTCGTCGCGCTGGTCGCGGCGGCATCGACGTTCGTGTGGAGAGACTTCCACAGCTCGGTGGCGGTCGCGGTAGAGGCCATCGAGCGCGACACCGGCCTGGTGGCCGAGCTTTCCACGCGGTCCGACGGCTCTGTGGACAGCGGGCCCGTCGCCGCATTTGCGCCCCGCCATCTCGAGCGCATGAGTGGACGGGTCGAGCTCGTGGACGCCTCCGGCCGCGTGGTCTACCAGGCCGGGCGCGCTCCCGACGGCCCGGCCGAGCCCTCTGTAACGCAGGGGGCTCGCCTCTTCGACGCCCCCGACGGAGCCGCGTGGCTCGAGGTCACCGGCCCGTTGGGCGACGAGGCCGCAGTGCTGATAACGACTCCCTACGAAGACCTGCAGGACCGGGTGCTGGCCGAGGCGCGCGGGCGCTATGCCGGCTTCGGTAGCGCCGCTCTTCTCGTGGTGCTGACCATGCTGTTGGTCGTCGAGTTCTTCCTGCGGCGCTCGAGCCGCCTCCAGCAGCTCGTGACCCAAAGCCGTCACTGGGCGCTGCACGACGAGCTAACGGGCCTGCCCAACCGGGCCCTGTTCCGGGACCGGGCGCTGCAGTCGCTGGGACAAGCCCGTCGCCACTCTTCCGGGATCGCGATGATGATCATGGACCTCGACCGCTTCAAGGAGGTCAACGACACCCTCGGCCACCATCACGGGGACCTGCTTCTGAAAGAGGTCTCGCAACGGCTCACCTCGGCGCTGCGAGAGGTCGACACGGTTGCCCGCTTCGGCGGCGACGAGTTCGCAGTGCTGCTCACCGACGCCGACGACGACGCTGCGATACACAAGGTCGTCGCCAAGATCCTGGAAGCCGTGCGGCGCCCGCTTGTTCTCGACGGCTTCACGATCAGCATCGATGCGAGCATCGGCATAGCCGTGTCGCCCCGCCACGGAAACGATTTCGAGACGCTGATGAAGCGCGCCGATGTGGCCATGTATCAGGCCAAGGCGGTGGGTGGCGGCTTCGAGCTATACAGTGCCTCCCGAGACGACAACTCCGCCGGCAAGCTGACGCTCACACACGATCTCAAGTCGGCGATCGACAACGACCAACTCGTTCTGCACTACCAACCTCAGATGGATCTGCCCGGTCGGCGCGTCGAAATGGTCGAGGCGCTTGTACGCTGGCAGCATCCGGCGCGCGGTCTGCTCGCCCCCCAGGAGTTCATTCGTCTGGCAGAGAAGTCGGGCTTGATTCGAGACCTGTCCCGCTGGGTGATCGAGAACGCTCTGCACCAGAATAGTGTCTGGCGATCGCAGGGCCTCGACGTCGGCGTGGCGGTCAACGTCTCGGCGCGCGACCTCCTCGATCCCTCCTTCGGAACCGAGATCCAGCAACTCCTGCGGCGCTACTCCGTTCCCCCCAGCGCCCTCGAGCTGGAGATAACTGAGAGCGCGCTGATGGCGGGTCCCGACAGGGCCGCCGCCATCTTGGAGCAGCTCAGAGGGCTCGGGGTCAAGCTTTCGATCGACGATTTCGGCACCGGATACTCGTCGCTCGCCTATCTGCAACGCCTACCTGTGACCGGCGTCAAGATCGACAAATCGTTCGTCAAGGGCCTGCGCCGCGGCGACGCTGGGTTTGTGATCGTGCGCTCGACCATCGAAATCGCCCGAGTCCTGGGACTGCGAACGGTGGCCGAGGGCGTTGAAGATGAGGCGCTGTGGGACACGCTCGCGGCCCTCGGCTGCGATGCGGCCCAAGGCCACTGGGTCGCACACCCCATTGTCGGAGAGCAGATCCCCTGGCTTCTATCGGTGCTGCGGGGCCCCGCCCGGGGCGAAGACGAGCTCGAGCAGCTCCTCCTTGGCCCCGACTGACCCGCGTCCCCGCCCGCCCTCTCTTGCTGTGCCCGCCCTCCAATTCAGCCCGGGGGCCTTTGCTCAAGTTACGTAGCGGCGTTGCCGATGACCCTCCTGTCCGCTGTTGTGCGGGCTGTTGCGCCTTGGTGGCGCAAGAGCAAGTTGCTCGCCCACAGTGCTCGCGAGCTCAAGCTTGAAAGGCGAGGTCGTATGCCCGAAATAGACATGGCAGATCCGCTGCTCACGGTCAGTGAGGTAGCCGACAGAATGCGCGTGTCGAACATGACCGTCTACCGGCTGATCAAGTCCGGTCAGCTGGCGGCCATCAGAGTTGGAAAGAACTACAGGCTTCGCGGCCACGACGTCGAGCGCTATCTCGCCGACAGAGCCGTTCACGTAAGGGCGGGTGAGTGATGGGGCTCGGAGGTACGTCCATAGTCGGGCTCGACATCGGCACCAGCGCGGTGCGAGCCGCAGTTGTGACCGGGGGCAGTGGCTCGGCCGCTCTGCAGAGCTTCGGGCAAGTACCTCTTCCCGTGGGAGCGGTTTCGGACGGTGAGATCCAGGACCCGGGCCCCGTATCCGAGGCCGTCGCCGAGCTGTGGAAACGAGTAAAGATCAAGTCCAAGAAGGTCGTGATCGGCATCGCCAATCAGCGCGTGGTCGTGCGCCAGGTGGACCTTCCCTTCCAAGAGGAGAAAGAGTTCCGCGCCGCGCTGCGCTTTCAGGTGTCCGACTTCATACCGATGCCGGTGGAAACCGCGGAGATCGATTTCCAGATCCTCGACGACTACGCCTCCGAGACCGGCGAGCACATGATGCGTGTGCTGCTTGTGGCGGCCGCCACCGACATGGTTGAGAGCTTCATCTCAGCCGCGTCGGCCGGCGGTGTCGAGCCGATCGGCATCGACCTCGCCGCCTTCGCAGTGGCGCGTGCGGTCAGCGCCGCAGCGCGCGGCGACGCGGGCCTGGCGGGGGCTGAAGCCGTCGTCGACATCGGCGCCGGTGTGACCAACATCATGGTTCACGACAACGGCGAACCTCGCTTCGTGCGCATTCTCCTGACCGGTGGCGACGACGCGACGCGCGCGCTCGCCGAAGAGCTCGATTTGCCGCTTGAAGAGGCCGAGGCGACCAAGCTCGACCTGGGCCGCGGCGTGGGAACTCCCAAGGCTCAGCAGGTTTTGAGTGCACGCGTCGACGAGCTGGTAGAAGAAATCCGCAGCTCGCTCGAGTACTACCTGTCGCAGCCTGAGAGCCAGCCTTTCTCCTCTCTGATGATCACCGGAGGGGGATCGCTCACGCCGGGACTCAGCGAGGGCCTGGAGCGCAGCATGAGCCTTCCCGTGCGGCGCAGCGCTCCGCTGGCCGACATGAACATCTCTAAGTCCGGGCTGACCGAAGAGCAGGTCGCCCAGGTTGAGCCCGTCGCCGCAGTGGCGCTGGGCCTGGCGATGGGGGCTTCGAAGCGATGATGCGCAGAATCGACTTGATGCCGGCGTCCTACGCCGAACGCCGGAAGCAGCGGCGCGCAGTGGGGATGGTGGCCGTGGCGGGCCTTGCGATCGTGGTGGTGCTCCTCGCTTGGTGGGTCTTCCTGGGCACTCAGATATCCGCCGAGGAAGACCGACTGTCCGAGGTCCAGGCGACCAACGCGGACTTGCAAGCGCAGATCGACGAGCTTGCCCGCTTCGCCCGCCTCGAGCAAGAGGTGCAGCAGCGCCAGGCGGCTCTGCAAACCGCGATGACAGGCGACGTCGACTGGCCTGCAGTCCTCACCGAGATCGCCATGGTCGTCCCCGGAGAGGTGTGGCTGACGAGCCTTCAGGGCTCGGCCGTGACCCCCGACGGCTCTCTGGTCGGGACGGAGGATGCCGAGATCGACGTCGCTCAGGCTGAGCCGTTCGGCCGGGTGCAGTTCCAGGGCACTTCGTTGTCGATGCCGGGCATCGGGAAGTGGATGATCCGCCTCGGCAGCGTCAAGGACTTCCAGGCGGTGTGGCTTAACACGGCCACCGAGAATCCGGCGCAGATCGACCAGGGTATTCCCGCGAGCTTCGAATTCGACAGCACGATTGAGTTCAACGAGAAGGCCGCAAGCCTTCGCTTCCAGGAGGATCGGCCATGACCGGCAGGACCAAGATCATCTTGTCGGTGCTTGGCGTGGTTGCCGTGGGAGTCGCCACTTTCTTTTTCGCCGTCAAGCCACGGCAGGACGAGCTGGGGAAAGTGCGCGACAACGTCGCCAAGGAGCAGGACCGTACGCAGTCGCTGGAGGCCGAGCTCGCGCACCGACAGCAGCTGCAGGAGAACGCGCCTCAGCTCGAGGCGCAGATCGCCAAGTACCGCGAGCTCGTTCCCGAGGACGACCAGGTGGCCAACTTCATCTTCCAGGTGCAGGAGACCGCCAACGAGTCCGGCGTCGGCTTCGTGGAGATCACTCCAGAGCTGCCCACTCCCCCTGCAGAGGGTGCCGAGGTCGCCGAGGTCAAGTCGATCATCGGCGCTCGTGGTGGCTACTTCGCAGTGCAGGATTTCTTCCGCAGGCTCTACGGCCTCGACCGCGCCGTCCGCATCGACCAAGTGACGACGGAC
>JBPCPZ010000173.1:0-14336 GCA_050998655.1 Actinomycetota bacterium | reverse complement strand
GACACGAGCTCGTAGCTCTCGTTCGTGCAGGTGCAAGGTTCGTGAACGGCAAGTTGGTGGAGGCTCAGGACAGCGAGGAAGACGCCGCGTGATCAAGTTCCGTTCCACAACTCTTGACTATTTCTCGTTGCTCCCCTCGGAAGACGACATGATCTCAGAACCTTCCACCCAACTCCTGAGCTTCGTCCACACCAAGCCTGAGTATGCTGATGTGAAGATCGCCTTCGGCGTCGGAATTCCCTGGTGCTGTGCTTTCAGGAGGCTCGGCGTGATTCAAATGCGCTTCTTGCTGCCGCTCACCGACTGAGCCCGAGCCCAACAACCGATCTGTTTATCGTTTAGCTGCTTCCTTCACCTCTCGAAGGAACTCCTCCTCCGGGTTGGTTAGAGGGTAGTGAGACATGAAAGCCAGACTGTTCGTCTCGTTACAGTAGTGTCGACCGGCAGCAGAGAGACTTAACAGTCACGCTCTTGATTTCGCCGGATGCTCTGATGACTACAGGGGTTCATTTAGGCTCTTGTGGCGGAAGCGCTGAGTTGCACTCGCGTGAGGATGAAGCACTCTGAGAAAAGGGGCAGAGATGGCGCGGTCGGGCTCCATATTGTTCAGCGGCGGACTCGTGCGGCCGCTGGGGGGCGCGGTGGACGCCGGCTGGGTGTTGGTTTCGGACGGGCGGGTGGAGGGCGTGGGCCTCGCGTCGGACATGCCCTCTGCCGACCGCACCGTCGATCTCGCCGGGGGCGTGCTCGTACCGGCGTTCTGCGACGCGCACTGCCATCTGCCGGCCACGGGCCTGTACACCCTGGGACTCGACTTCAGGGGAGAAACGAGGGCTGCTCCCATCCTCGACGCTCTCGCGACCAGGGCCGCAGCCGGCGGGGAGTTGCTGTTCGGCGGTAACTTCGAGGATCCTCTCGACGAGCCACTGACGGCCGCGGCCCTCGATCGCGCCGTGGGAGACAACGAGGCGCTCGTGATTCGGGCAGACATGCACTCGTGCGTGGTGTCTTCGAGCCTTCTGGCGCGCCTCGACCTAACAGGTCTCGAGGGAGTAGACGTCGACGCGTTCGGAGCGCCGACCGGTTACCTGCGCGAGGACGCTGCGTCGGGCGCCTTTGGTTTCTTCGATAGGAACCTCCCCAAGGAGCAGCAGCGAAGTGCCTTGCGGGCCGCCATCGAGCTCGCCTACTCCAAGGGGGTGGTTGCGGTCGACGAGATGTTCATTCCGGACTGGCGCGGCTGGGACCAGCTCGAGCTACTGCAGGAGGTCACTGCCGAGGCGGCCCTGGATGTGGCCATCTATCCGGCCACCGACGATGTCGACCGAGTGGTCGAGCTCGGCTTCACTCGTATCGGCGGCGACTACTTCCTCGACGGGTCCTTCGGCTCTCACACCGCATGGATGAAGGAGCCTTATGAGGAGCCGCCACCTCCCGGATCGCCGCCCGACGGGATCAGATACCGCTCGGACGACGAGCTTCTTGAGTTCTTCCGGCGCAGTCACGAGCGGGGTATCCAGGTGGGCGTCCACGCCATCGGCGACGCCGCCATCGAGCAGGCGCTTACAACTTGGAAGCTCGTCGGCCAAGGCTCTTCGCACGGGATCAAGGAGCTGGGACACCGCATCGAACACTTCGAGTGTGCGACGGATGATCACATCAAGCGGGCGGCAGAGTTAGGACTTCGAATCTCGATACAACCTGCCTTCGATTGGCTGTGGGGCGGAGCCGATGGGCTCTATGCGCGCCGTCTCGGCTCCACCCGAGCGCTGGGTATGAACCGATTTGGTTCGATGAAACGGGCGGGACTGTCACTGGGGGCCGGGTCCGACTCCACCGTCACGCCGCTGGACCCTTTTCTCCAGATGGCGGCGCTCCGGCAGCATCACGTCCCTGGAGAGTCGCTCGTGTCCAACGAAGCCCTGACGCTCCACACGGTCGGCAGCTTCGGCTTGCGCAGCCGGGGAGGCCCTCCCCGGGGGCTGATGGCACCCACCTCCCCGGCCGACTTCGCGTTGCTCGATCGCGATCCCCTCGCCGTGACCGTGGAGGAGCTCCTCGAGACCCGGGTGCTCGGCACCTGGATCTCGGGGACGCGGGTGTGGCCTCCGGCCGAAGCAGAGCGAGCATAGCCGGAGGAGGACGGGAAGGGGGGTGGCCCGTGTCGCACGACTCGGCTACCCTGGAAGTAGCCGTCCGAGAGGAGCGTGATGCAATTGAGGAGAGTCGAGGGGATCCGAGCGATTACCTACGACTGCTGGGGGACGCTACTGAAGGATCGGGACTGGGAGGGCGCCATGAGCAAACGCATATGCGCCCTTCGTCGTTTCGTGGACCTGGACCAGAACGAGGCGGAAGCCCTGGTGGAAGAGGCTTGGGCCCACCACGACGAGGCCTGGAAGCAGGTGGAGACGTTCGGCCCGGGCCGCATGGCCGCCTATTGCCTCGAGGCGCGCGGCATAGACGATGACGATTCCATCGCGTCATTGACCCAGTCCTTCGAAGAGGCCAGCCTCGAGGCGGGCGTCGAGCGGGTGGAGGGCTCCCTCGAGACCATGGAGCAACTAGGGCAAGCCAACATCCGGATCGGGCTCGTCTGCGACACCGGGTTCACTCCCGGACGCGTGATCAGGGATCTGCTCTCAGACGTCGGCCTCCTCCAGCATCTCGAGGTCACCTGCTTCTCGGACGAGGTTGGGGTCCCCAAGCCCGGCGGCGACATCTTCGCCAAAGCGCTCGCGGCCCTGGGTGCGCGACCGCCCGAGGCGATTCACGTGGGCGACTTGCGCCGCACCGACATCGCCGGGGCCCGCGACATCGGCATGCACGCGGCCCGCTTCAAAGGAGTACACGACGATCTCACCGACGCTCCCGAAGCCGAGATCGTGCTCACCGATCACCGGCAGATCCTCGAAGTCCTGGATCTCGATCTGTAACGCCGGTACTCCTGGATCTCGATCTGTAACGCCGGTACTCCATCGCGCCTAGAGCACTCTCAAGTACCGATTCCGTACTCAATAGCGCGTTGAGCGCGATCGACGACATCACATTACGGAGGCGGTGTTATGCCTTCACTTAATGTGGCCCATTGGGCAATAAGGCTTAGTAGGCCCGTGCCCAGGCCGCCTTGTCCGCGCCGGGTCTCCCGCACACGACGCAAGCAACGCCCGGGTCCTCCGGCTCGAGCGGTAGGAAGCGCACGGTCGCCTTGGTGTCCTGGGAGACCTTTTGCTCGCATGCCATGTCCCCGCACCACGCGCCCACCCAGAAGCCGCCATCGGACTCGAGCCCGGACCGCAGCTCGTCGTAGGTGTGAGCGTCGTGGGTGTTTGCTTCCCTGAACGAAAGCGCGTCGTCGTAAAGCTCGCTCTGAATATCTCTCAGCATCTGCGTCATCATTGAGGACGCTTCGCCGACCGGCAAGGTGCGTTTCTCACCCGAGGTTCGCGGCACCACGACAACCTGTCCCGCCTCGACATCGCGCGGCCCGATCTCTATGCGCACGGGCACTCCCTTCAGCTCCCACTCCGAGAACTTGAAGCCCGGCCGGTGCTGATCGCGATCATCCACACGGCTCCTGATCCCGTCGCCGGCAAGCGTGTCCGAGAGAGCGCGTGCTACCGAAAGCACTTCGCCGGCCTCGTCGTCGCTGCGATAGATCGGGACGATTACGACCTGCACCGGGGCGACCTCGGGCGGAAGCCTTAATCCGGAGTCATCACCATGAACCATGATCAGGCCTCCGATGATGCGAGTCGACATTCCCCACGAGGTCGCCCACGCGTACTCGAGCACACCGTCGCGGTTGAGGAACTGCACGTCGTAGGCGCGGGCGAAGTTCTGGCCCAGAAAATGCGAGGTCGCGGACTGCAGCGCCCTGCGATCCCTCATTAGCGCCTCGATCGTGTACGTTTCGATCGCTCCGGGAAAGCGCTCCGATGGCGACTTGCGCCCCGGATACACGGGCATTGCCAGGACGTCCTCGCACACTTCGCGATAGATCTCGAGCATGCGCAGCGTTTCCTCGACCGCCTCTGGTCCGGAGGAGTGCGCGGTGTGGCCTTCCTGCCACAGGAACTCGCTGGTGCGCAGGAACAGTCTCGTTCGCAGCTCCCAGCGCAGCACGTTGCACCACTGGTTGTAGAGGAGTGGAAGGTCGCGATAGCTCTGCACCCAGTTCGAGTAGGTCGACCAGATGACGGCCTCGGACGTTGGCCGGATAACGAGCGGTTCCTCGAGCTTCTCGCCGCCACCGTGGGTCACAACCGCCACCTGCGGAGCAAAGCCCTCTACGTGCTCGGCCTCCTTCGACAAGAGCTTCTCTGGAAACAGCAGCGGGAAATAGACATTCTCGTGGCCGGTTGCCTTGAAGCGGTCGTCGAGTGCTTTCTGAATCGCCTCCCACAGCGCATACCCGTGAGGTTTGATGACCATCGTGCCTTTGGCGAGTCCATGCTCCGCCATGCCCGCGCGCTTTACTACCTCCGAGTACCAGGAGGGGAAATCCTCCGACTGCTTCGGGAGCGCATTGCGTGCCATGCTCACTCTCCCACTATCTGGACTATCACCGAACGTGGCCCCGCTTGGGAGAGCTCGACCAGCAGAACCCGCTGCCACGTTCCCAGCCGGAGCTTGCCCGCCACAGCAGGAAGAATCAAAGAGGTCGAGCCTATGATCGGCCGACCGTCGCTGACGGAGCCGTCCAGGCGCGCCATCGCGGTCTTTATGTCCTTGAGCAGTCCTGACTCCCGCTCGTTGGCGATCAACGGCGACGAGGGCGAGCGGGAGAAGATCGTCACGTGCCCGTCGCATATCCCAGAGTCCGCCAGGGAGGCCTGGACGTCCTCGGTGATATCGACGAAGTCCGGGACCGCGAAGGTGCTGACCGTACACTCACTCTGGTGCGTTCGCATGTTCGCCAGATGGTACGGGAGGTTGCGATTCGTGGGGGACGTCGAAGACCGCATAGGCGATCTCTATGCAGTCGACCTGCAGGACTTCGTGAGGGCTCGAAGCGATCTTGCCCAAAGCCTCAAGGAGGGGGGAGACACCTCCGCCGCCGAGCGAGTGGGCTCACTAAAGAAGCCGGTCCTGACGGTATGGGTGGTGAACGGTTTGGCGCGCAGGCGGGCTGAGGAGGTCCGGGCTCTGATCGACCAGGACGCGCCCCAAACGGGCGAGGAGCTGCGGGCGGCATCAGCGGCTCGCAGGAAGCTCCTCAATGGTCTGCTCGCCGAGGCTCAGAGGATTCTCGAAGGAGCCGGTAAGAGCGCCTCGCCGGCGGCCCTGCAGCGCGTGGGCCGGGCCCTGGAGGGTGCTGCTCAGAGCGACAGCGCGAATCTCCTGGCCGGGACCGTGGAGAAGGAGAGCGAGCCGGTTGCTCACCTAGTTGCCACCGGCGGGGCCTGGGCCGAGACAGACGAGGTGCCCGACTCCGAACGCCGGCAACTACTGGAACATGCGGAGCGCGCCGAGCAGGAAGCAGAGGAGATGACCGCTCGGGCGGTGGAGGCTGAAGGCGAGGCGCGCCGACTCGCTGATCTTGCAGCAAGGGCCCGCACACAGGCGCGCGCAGCCCGCGAGGAGGCACAGCGAGCTGCCAGGGCCCGCTAGCTCGGCGACCCTTCATCAATCCGCAGCGAGTCGCAAGTGTGGTGAAAGGATCCGCAAGAGCGGGAAAATGAGGTTGAATCGGGTCGGGGTTGCGACCGATATGCCTTGAATCGAACCACCTTGAACAGAACGCGTTGGAATCGAAATCACGGCGAGTCAAAGGAGCGGAGCAGAGATGTTCGCCAACCAGTCTGAATCCCACGCCATTCGAGAAGACGACCTCGAGGACTTCGGGGCCGAGGCCGACGAGGAAGCCCTCGAGCTCTACGACGCCGAGATTGCCGAGACCGAGAACGACCTGCTTGTGCCGGCTGCCGACGACGACGCCGGACCCGAATCGAGCCTCGACGAGCTCCTCGCTCGAAGGGCGGCGAAGGCCGCGTTACAGGGGGAGGAGGAGGAGGGTGGCGCTGATCTGCTGCCGCTCCTTGACGACGAGCCGGGCAGGTTCCAGGTGAGGGCGGCGCCTCCGAAGCGCCCCGAGTTCGTCTGCTCCCGCTGCCGTCTCGTCAAGCCGCGAGTGCAGTTGTCGGACGCCACACGCTCACTCTGCCGAGACTGCGCATAACGGTTCAGTCGAGGGTCATCTCTGGGGGGGCGATCTTCCTTGTTATCGCAGGTGGCGGCACCCTAGCTCTGGCTTTTCCCGAGCCCAGTCTCTGTCCGACTGCTTGGGTGGCGATTACCCCCCTTCTCGTCGGTGCGCACTGCCGAAAATCGGCGGTTGGCTTCGCCTACGGCATGTTGTTCGGACTCGGCTTCTTTGGGGTCCTCATCGTCTGGATCAGCCTGGTGGGCTGGCTCGCATGGGCCTTCCTGGTGGTGCTACAGGCTCTCTACCTGGGGGCATTCGGAGCATTCTGGGCCCTCGTTTCGCGCCGGAGCTCGGTGGCGGCGCGGGTACTGCTGGGCGCGGGGTGCTGGGTGGCTCTCGAATACCTGCGCTCTCGGTTCCCGGCCGAGGGCTTCAGTTGGGGCCAGCTGTCGCAGGGCCAGCACAACCTCGGCTGGGTGCTGCGTCTAGCGCCGTTGACGGGGGGCTGGGGTATCAGCTTCTTGGTGGTGGCGGTCAACGTATTGGTCGCCGAGGCGTGGATGACATGGAGAGCGGGGGAGAGGGGGAGGATGGCCGCCGCCGTCGGCGCCGCCGCTCTACTGCTCGTGTTGCCCTTGCTGCTGCCGCGACCCTCAGCACGGGGGGCCGAGATCAAGGTCGCGGTGATACAGGGCAACGTTTCCCAGGGCCCTCCGGCGGAAATCATTCCTCGCCAGCTCGGCATTCTGCGGCGCCACGAGCGAGGAACGAAAAGCCTCTCGAGTGAGTCGCCCGATCTGGTGGTGTGGCCCGAAAGCTCTGTCGAGCTTGACTTACCCGGCAGACCCACCCCCCTGGAGCGGCTGCGGGCGTCGGCCCGCGCTGTCTCGGCACATGTCATCGCAGGGGTGAACGACGACGTCTCCGAAGACTTTTACCGGGTGATGGCACTCCACCTCGACCCTCGCGGTGAGGTGGCCGGCAGCTACCAGAAGCGACACCGAGTTCCTTTCGGCGAGTACATTCCGGGCCGCCGGTTCCTCGAGTGGATCCCGATGCTCGATCAGGTCCCCAAAGATGCCCTACCGGGTGGTGTTCCCGGCATCTTCCAGCTCCCCTCGGGGAATGTCGCCGTCGTGATCTCCTTCGAGGGGGACTTCGGCTCGTTGGTGCGCGAGCCGATCGATGCCGGCGGTCGCCTCCTCGTCGTCGCCACCAACACCTCGACCTGGGGCCGATCGTGGGCGTCGGCCCAGCACCTGGCATTCAGCCAGGTGCGGGCGGCGGAGAACGGGGTGTGGGTCGTGCACGGCGCGCTCAGTGGTATCTCCGCTTTCGTAGCACCCGACGGGGCCGTGGTGGCCCTGGCGCCGCTGTGGAAAACGGCCACCCTGCTTCGGAACGTGCGCTTTTCGAACTCCGAAACGCTCTATACCCGTGCAGGTGATTTCGTGGCGTGGATCAGCGTGCTGATCGCCGCGGCCGGTGTGGTTACCGGTGCGCGCACGCGTGCGGCTCATTCTAAGTGAGGGTTCTGGTGATCCTACCGACCCTGAACGAAGGTCCGAGTGTCGGCCGTGTAATCGAGCTGCTGCTCGAAGGCGACGCCTCGACCGATGTTCTGGTTGTAGACGATGCATCGACGGACGACACCGTCGCGGCCGTCGAGCGCCTCCGTGGCGAACGGGTCGCTCTCATCGAGCGTCCGTCGCCGCTGGGACTTGGCTCTGCCTACCTGATCGGGTTTGCCTGGGCATTGAAGCGGCCCTACGAGGCCGTTGTGGAGATGGACTCGGACCTCTCGCACGATCCCCGTGACGCGGTCCGGCTTGTGGCGGCCCTGGACGACGCCGACGTGGTGATCGGCTCCCGTTACGTTCCCGGGGGCAGGGTCGAGAACTGGGGGATGTTCCGGCGGGCGCTTTCCGTGTCGGGCAACCGTTATGCGCGCGTCCTGCTGGGGATCGAGGTGGCCGACTCGACCAGCGGTCTGCGAGCCTTTCGAACCGAGTGGCTCCGCAGCGCTGATCTGGCGAGCATCAGCTCCGAGGGCTACGGATTTCAGGTCGAAATGGCCTATCGAGCGGTCCGCCGTGGAGCACGTGTGATCGAGATCCCCATTGTCTTCACCGAGCGCGTTGCCGGCCGCTCGAAGATGACCCGGGCGATCGTTGCCGAGGCGCTTGTGCGTATCGCCCTGTGGGCGCTGCGGGAC
Organism: Actinomycetota bacterium; assembly: GCA_050998655.1. Taxonomy (GTDB): domain Bacteria; phylum Actinomycetota; class CADDZG01; order CADDZG01; family WHSQ01; genus JACDAL01. The sequence continues at coordinate 5,973 of JBPCPZ010000173.1, read as the reverse complement.
CGCGTTCTGGGCCCTCTCCGCCGCCGGGCGGTTCGCCCATAATGTGCATTATGTAAACTAGCGCCCGCTTTCCCCACTTGGCGGGCTGGAGGTGAGGTATTGCGACTTAGCACTCGGGTTGTTTCGGTCCTGGCCGTGGCAGGGGCCGGATTAGTCGTATGGGTTACAACGGCAGCGGGTTCGGGCGGCCACTCCGGAGTGAGCCGGCAGGCCTTTCAAGCCACGGGAAGTAACTCGGAGACGTCCAGCCAGGGGTTTCGGAGGTGGCCTTTCAAGCCACGGTGGAGATCAGGGTGGCCGCGGGCGGCGAGGCCATGAGCCCTGGAGCGGCACGCTTCGGGGCCGGCTCCCCCCTGCCGCGCTCGTTCTCCTTCACCTTTGCCAAGAACCTCCCTCTCTGTTCGACTCTGGAGGTGCAATGGCGTTCACCCACCGGGGAGAAGGTCGTCTTTCGGAAAGGGAGCCTGTCCGCCTTCTATCGACCCCTCGGCGACAAGACGGTCTGTCGGTAAACGCCCGGTCCCCGATCAGCGCTCCGCCAGCCCGCCCGCGCTCTCTCAATTACGCGCCTCCGCGCCCCACTCTTGGCACAATGGAAGCATGACGGTCAGAGAGCTCTTCGCCGGCGAGACGATGGCGGCCGCCGACGTTCTGCTGCGCCTGCGGGAGGCTGTGGGCCCGGCCGAGAGGCTGGTTGCTCGCATCGACGAGCTACAGCGACCGGAGGGTTACCGTCTGGTGGCTTCGTTCGATGAGGACGGCAGGGCGGTGGCTGCCGGCGGATTCCGAGTGGGCCATAACCTCGCTTGGGGCCGCTTCCTCTACGTCGACGACCTCATCACGCTTCCCGAGGCGCGCGGCCAGGGCCACGCCACCGCACTGCTGCGCTGGGTGCTCGACGAGGCCGCCCGTCTCGGTTGCGGGCAAGTCCATCTCGACTCGGGAACCGAGCGACACGCCGCCCATCGTCTCTATTTGGGTGTGGGCATGCACATCAGCTCCCACCACTTCCGTATCGACTCACCCTCGGTCGCCGGGCCAGTACAGACGTCCGATGGGGAGGCGTGACTGACATGGCGAGGGTCAGGGTCGGAGTGCAGCTTCAACCTCAGCACTGCTCGGTGGAGGATCTTCGTCGCGCCTGGCGCGAGGCGGGTGACAGGGGCTTCGACACGATCTGGACCTGGGACCACTTCTTTCCTCTTCGCGGAGACGAGCACGGCGCCCATTTCGAGGGCTGGTCCCTGCTCGCGGCGATGGCCTGCGACACGAGCCGGGCCCGCATCGGCATTCTCGTGACCTGCAACGGCTACCGCAACCCCGACCTGCTCGCCGACATGGCTCGCACCATTGACCACATCAGTGGGGGCCGCCTCATATTGGGACTAGGCTCGGGCTGGTACGAGCGTGATTTCGTCGAGTACGGCTACGAGTTCGGAACCGCCGGCTCCCGGCTGGCGAAGCTGGAAGAGGCCCTCCCCCGCCTCAGGGAGCGCCTCGGAAAGCTCGTGCCGCCGCCCCTGGGCGAGCTGCCGCTTCTGATCGGGGGCGGAGGCGAGAAGGTCACCCTGCGTCTGGTGGCCGAGCACGCCGACATGTGGAATACCGGAGGCGACCCGGACACGATTAGCCATTTGAACCAGGTCCTTGATCGCTGGTGCGCCGAGGCGGGCAGGGACCCTGCCAGCATAGCGAGAACCGTGTTCGTCCGGCACCCGGAGGAGGCGGACATCGACGGGTTGATCGAAGCGGGCGCCGAGCATCTCATCTTCGCTCTCGGAGCGCCCTTCGACTTTTCCGTTCTGGACCCCGCACTGGAACTCACTTAACTCACCTCCGATAGGATCTGGCCTTGATGCACGCGACGATCGCAGAGCCGCACGTGCGCGCGCCTTCGGAAGTCGGGCTTCTCGGTCACACGACGCGCCGGGCCTTTGTCTATTGCGTGACCGTGCTGCTTTCCAGTCGCCTCGGATTGACCGTCGTGAGCTTCATTGCCCGATGGATGCAAGGCTCTGAACCCGTCGGTGTTCCGGGATGGCCCGCGCCGAGGGCACAAGGAGCGGCCGAGTTTGTGGGAACTGCTCTCGAGCGTTGGGACGCGCTCTGGTTCCTCCGAATTGCAGCCGACGGATACCGGCTTAACGACGGGAGTGCGGCGTTCTGGCCGGGTTATCCGCTGGCCACACGCGCACTCACAACTGTGTTCGACGGGCATGCATTGGGTGCCGCTCTGGTTATGTCGGCCGGGTTCAGCGTTGCTGCTCTGGTGCTCTTCTATTTGCTTGGAACGCGCGAGTTCGGTGAGCCGGTGGCGCGCCGCAGCGTTCTCTACCTTGCGCTCTTTCCCACCGCCTTCTTCCTCGCTGCCCCCTATTCCGAGTCGATGTTTCTATGCTTCTCGGTGGCCGCTCTGCTGGCTGCTCGCAGCAAGCATTGGTGGGTGGCCGCAATGTGCGCGGCCGTGGCTTCTGGCACGCGGTCGCTGGGAGTGATCCTCGCCGTGCCCCTTGCACTCGAGGCGCTCGCTCAGCACGATCGTCGCCGCGGGGTGGTGGCGACGATCGCGTCCGTCATGGGACCGGTGGCGGCAAGCTTCTCGGGAGCCGCGGCATACCTGGTCTTCTGGAGCCTGCGATCGGGAAACGCACTGCAACCGTTTAGCTCGCAAGCTCAATGGCTGCGCGTGGCCTCGTGGCCCTGGGAGACGATCTCCCAGGCCACGAACTTCGCATGGCGCTTCGATGCCCTGTGGCACCGGATCGACTGGCTGCTGGTCATTCCCCTGTTGGCGCTGGCTCTGTGGTCGCCGCGGTGGCTGCGGGCCCCCTATGCGATCTACGTCTGGGGGAACCTCGCCGTCATCTTGAGCTTTGTGTTCCCCGCCCGCCCGCTGATGTCTGTGCCGCGTTTTCTCTTGGTGCTGTTTCCATTGTTCTGGGTCCTGGCGCGGGTCACCGAGCGGACCTTCATGCACGTCGCCCTCGCCCTCTTCCTCGGAGCGGGACAGGCTCTGATTGCCGCTTACTTCGTGGCCTGGTATCCCATGTTTTGAGTAAGGAGTATCTACCGGTTCGTTTCTGCGGTGAGAACACTCAGAAAACCGTTTGGGCATCTCCTGATAGGGCTTGTGATCTGTTTCTTAGCAAGGAACCCTGAGATGGCTCTTCGAGCCCGTATTTGACAAGCAGATTGAGATAGTCCTTCTGATACAGGATTTTGCAGCGCACGTCCGGATAGAGGGCGGTTAGACGCCGGACCTTGCGGTTCTTTTTGGTGACGAGCTTTTGGTTCAAGGTCGTGATCTCTATGTAGAGATCGAACTCCGGGAGATAGAAGTCCGGGGCGAAGCGCCGGGTGACCGAGCCGTTCTCGTTCCAGTCGATATCGAAGGCGGTCGGTTCGTAGCGCCATTCGATCATATAGAAATCGAGCAACCTTGCGAACTGGCGCTCGCTGTTGTGAGCGAACGTTATCCGCACATGTCCGGGCAGGTCCTCGGAAGACTCCTCCTGCGAAGCTCGGGCGCCCGCTATGAGTGGTTGGCCCACTTCGCAGGGACGTACACTAGTGCTCTTGGGCCTGTGCCAGCTTGAGAGCCTGTGCTGCTTCAGCGGGCCGCTGCTGCAGCCGCTTCAGGTCGCCGTTGAGCTCATCTCGGACCTGGCCCACCGCAACAACCGCGCCGAGCACCCCCTGGCCTGAGCGCAACAGATCGATGATCTCGGAGTCGGTGGTGCAGGCATAGACGCCTGCACCGTCCGCCACGATCGTGACTGCGCTGGGATCGCCGGACAGATTCTCTCGCACGTACTCGATCGCCTGGCGAACCTTTTGGAGGCTTGCACCTGCGTCTGTAAGGCTCTTGATGACCTTGAGCTGTAGCAGATCGTTGAACGAGTACAGACGCTGCGTTCCCGAGCCCTGGGCCGCCCGCAGCGAAGGGGTAATCAGCTCCGTGCGGGTCCAGTAGTCGAGCTGCCGGTAGGTGACGCCGACGATCTTGCACGCTTGCGGGCCTCTGTCTCCGGTGCTCTGCACAACGCCTTCCTTCTCTTCGAGGGCCCGCCGACTTCTTCGAGGGCCGAGTGGTCGGAGGCGCGCCGACCGATGAAGCCGGGCCGGTGCTCCAAGACACGGAGTCACACAGCGGTAGTTACGCCAATGAAAGAATAGGTGAAGGCCCCGCCGGTGTCAATCTTCGGATCCCAACTTTCATCCTCGCCTAGAGGTGAAGAGGTCTCAGGCGGAATTCGAGCCCTCGTCAGCTCCCGCCCGCGAAATCCTCTGGAGTGACCTGATCGAGGAACTCACGAAACTTCTCGACCTCGCTCTCTTCTTCGTCCCGAAGTTCGATACCCGCCTGCTCGAGCACGTCCTCAGCAGCGAAAATGGGAGCATTGATGCGGACTGCCAAGGCGATCGCATCACTGGGACGCGACGAGACCTCCTTGGTTACGTTGTCGGCGCTGACCCTGATGAGTGCGTAGAAGGTCGAGTCGACGAGCTCGGAGATGAGAATCCTCTCTACCGTGGTCTCGGTCTCGCGCAAAAGATCGCGCATCAGATCGTGGGTCATGGGCCGCGGCGTTTCCACCCCTCCCAGAGCGAAAGCGATGGCCGTGGCCTCGCCTGCCCCGATCCAAATCGGGAGATAGCGGTCTCCCCCCGATTCCTTTAGGAGAACGATGGGCTGGTTAGAGGGAAGCTCAACGCGGACCCCCACGAGCGATAGCTCGATCATGCTTGGAAGGCTAACACCCCTCTTATTTGAAAGTGGCGAGCAACGTGCTCCGCTCGGCGTTCGGACGTGCACTAAGTGGTGCGCCACCAGGAAGGCTCCAGTAAACGCGGTTCGTTCGCCAGGCGTGCAAGATCGGAGACCGCCTGGATGGCCCGCAGGTTGCGATAGCGACCCTGAAAGTCGAGGCCGTATCCCACCACGTAGACATCTGGTATCTCGAAGCCTCGGTACTCGATCGGAACGGGGACGATGCGGCGTGCGGTCTTGTCTAGCAAGGCGACCGTTGCCAACGTGCGTGGCTCTCGCTCGAGGAGGGCTCGCCTCAGGTAGTTGAGGGTCAAACCGGTGTCGACGATATCCTCTACCAGGAGCACATCGCGGCCAGAAATATCGTGGTCGAGGTCTTTGACAATGCGCACAACTCCCGACTGGGGGTCTGGACCCTGCGAATAGCTCGAGATCGCGATGAAATCGATCTCTGTATCCAGGGGAATTGCTCGCAGGAGGTCGGCGAGAAAGAGAGTCGATCCCTTGAGGACGCCCACGACAACGAGGGCATCGGGCGGCGTGGCATAGGCGCGTGTTAACTCGGCCCCCAACCCCGCTACACGGCGGCGAAGCTGCTCCTCAGAGATGAGAGGACGAGCAGCGACCGGCTGCGTCATGGCGGGGAGGCGCCCAGCAATGAACCGATCCGAAAGGCGTGTCTGAGAAGGGTTCCCAACGCCTCCCCCACGGAGGTGGGCTCGGTCGCAGCCGCCGGCAGCGAGGCGGCGGAGACGGCGGTCGCAATGGCGATCCGCCGGCCGGCCCGATAGACGTCGACCCTTCCCACCGGCTCTCCCGCGCTCGCGGCCGAGAGGTCTTCTCTTGCCACGAAGTGCGAGCTGACCTCCTCGGGCCTCGCCCATCCACGCACCGAGTCGCCCGCCACCGCGACGACGGAACCGCCGTCCCCGACCGTGACCTCGCCTACCGCCTCACCCGCTCGCAGGAGCAACGAGCGCGCCAACCTGGACCAGCCATAGGCGAGCAGTGTCCTGGAATCGGCGGCGGCATTTCGTGATCCCATCGCCACGGCGATGAGGCGTCGCCGGTGCCGCTGCGCCGCCGCCACCAGCACCTCTCCGGCCCCATCGGTGAACCCAGTCTTGATACCCATCACGCCGCGATAGGTCCCAAGTAGAGGGTTACTGTTTGCGAGCTCCTCCGGCCCGTCGGGCCCGACC
>JBPCPZ010000131.1:0-19944 GCA_050998655.1 Actinomycetota bacterium | reverse complement strand
GAGCTGGTAAGGCGCGGATTGGCTGCCTCGCGCGCCAAGGGGAGGCGCGCGATCGAGAAGGGCGAAGTGTTGGTGGGTGGGCTGCCCGCGACCAAGCCCGCAGCCCTCGTGCGTAGAGAGCAGAACCTCACTCTGGCCCGCTCGGAGGCGTCGTTCGTGTCGCGGGGCGGGACCAAGCTCGACGGCGCACTGGCTTGCTTCGACGTGGAAGTGGAGGGCCGCGTATGGCTCGACGCGGGGGCCTCCACGGGAGGCTTCACCGACCGCCTCCTGCGAGGGGGCGCAGCGCGCGTGATCGCGGTGGACGTGGGCTACGGCCAGCTCGACTGGCGACTACGCAACGACGCCAGGGTGACGGTGCTGGAGCGGGTCAATGTCCGTCACCTTCGAGCCTCAGACCTGCCCCTGAGGCCCGAGGGAGTGGTGGCCGACCTCTCCTTCATCTCGCTCACACTCGTGCTCCCGGCGCTCGCTACGGTTGCCGGTCCCAGCGCCGACTACGTCCTGCTGGTCAAGCCCCAGTTCGAAGTCGGCAGAAAGGCCGTTCCCAGAGGGGGAGTGGTGAGGGACCCAGACCTGTGGCGGGCCGCACTCGACCAAGTGGTGGCCAGTGCGGGCGAGCTCAAACTGGGGGTGGCGGGCGTCGTGGCGGCCACTCCGCCGGGACCTGCGGGCAACCGCGAGTTCTTCGTCCATCTGAAAAGCGGCGCTATCTGTGACGAACACTCCCTGGAGCGGGCGGTGGGGGAGGCGGCGCGGTGATCGGCAGGGTCGCCATCGTGGTCCACAGCGGGAACCCCCGCAGCGTGGAGCTTGCCTCGGAGCTTGCCGGCTGGCTGGCGCGGCGTGGAATCGAGCTCGTCGAAGATCGGCCCAACCTGGTCCTTGCATTGGGAGGGGACGGCACCATGCTCCGGGCGGCACGCCTCGCTCACAAAGAGGACGCGCTCGTGCTCGGCGTCAACTTCGGCTCGCTGGGCTATCTGCCGGAGGTCGAGGCGGGCGACGAGATCAAGGCTCTGGAACGGGTCTTCGACGGCGCCCACGGGATCGAAGAGCGCATGATGCTCTTGTGCGAGCACGGGGCCAAGCACTACATCGGTCTGAACGAGGTCCTCGTCGAGCGTTCCTCCCGGCGCCGGCTCGTCCGCCTCGCCGTGAGAATCGGAGGAGAGCACCTCTCCACCTTCAATGCCGACGGCGTCATCGTCGCCACCCCCACCGGTTCGACCGCATACGCGCTCAGTGCAGGGGGCCCGATAGTCGATCCCCGCGCCCCCTGCCTTCTCGTGGTCCCGGTGAGTCCGCACATGATCTTCTCGCGCCCCTTGGTTCTCCATCCCGATCAAGTAATCGAGATCATCGTCGACGAGGAAGGCCTGAGCGCGGCCCTGTCCCTCGATGGGGCGCTGGGCTGCGACCTCGACCCGGGGGCGCGGCTGGTGGTGCGCAGGCACCCCCGTCCGCTCAAGCTGGTCAAGTTGTCGGGACCGGCTTTCATCGAGCGGCTGAGGGCCAAATTGAACCTGCCCGATCAGACCTGAGCCCTTGGCTCTGGGCCGAGGCTGGGTGGCAAACGCGGACTGTGGACACCTGCCCACAAGAAATCGTGTGTAGACGCGGACCGTGGACATTCGCCACCGTCACAATGGGGTGGGGGGTGGACCCAGGGCCGGGTGCGGAGCGTTAGACGGGGCGCAGCTTAGGATTTTGCCCACATGCTGACCGAATTGCTGGTGGAGGGCGTGGGCGTGATCAAGCACGCCGAGCTGACCCTCGACGACGGCTCCTGCGCCCTGACCGGGGAGACCGGAGCAGGAAAGACGCTGCTGGTGGCGGCCGTCGCCCTGCTCCTGGGAGCGCGCGCCGATCGCACGCTGGTGCGTACAGGCACCTCCCGCGCGGTGGTTGAGGGCCGCTTCTTGTTGCCTCCTGATCACCCGGTCGTGGCTCGGCTCGTCGCCGAAGACCTGCTTGAGCATGCTCCTGTGAGCGAGGCCGAGGTGGTCGTGTCGCGAATGATCACCCCCGACGGCAAGGGGCGGGCGCGCATCAACGGACGGCTCGTCACCGTCGCCCTGCTGGCACAGGTGACGGGCGCTCTGGTCGAGATCGCAGGCCAGTCGGAGCACGGTCGGATCAACAGCGGCGGCGAACAGAGGCGGCTGTTGGACGCCTTCGCGGGCGCAACCAAAGCGGCCGCCGTCCTGGCGGCCGCGGTTCGGCGTGCCGCAGAGATAGAGCGTCGTCTCGACTCCGCCCGCGCCGGGGCCCGCTCTCGCCGGCGCGAGCTCGACGTCACCGAGTTCGAGGTCGCTGAGATCGAGGAGGCCTCTCTGGTGGTGGGTGAGCTGGAGCAGCTCCATACTCACGCCGCCCGGCTGGAACGGGCGGAGAAGGTCGCATCCGCCCTGCAGGACGCAGTCGAGGAGCTACGCGGCGAGGGGGGCGCGGTGGACAGGGCGAGCTCTGCCCGAGCTGCAGTGGAGGCGGTGCAAGGGCAGGACCCTGGGCTTCAGGCCATCGGCGAGCGTCTCGCCTCCTCCGCCTTGGAGCTGGAGGACAGTGCGCAGGAGCTGCGCGCGCTGATGCTCGAGCCCGACCCGCGCGCGCTCGAACAAACCAACACCCGGCGTGCGGTCATCGGCCGCCTGTTGCGCAAGTACGGCGAGGACGAAGCCGAGGTGCTCGCCTACCTCGAACGGGCGCGCACTCGAGCCGGCGAGCTGTCTGCCACCGAGTCGGGCCTCTCGGACCTGGAGGCCCAGCTCGATGCCGCCCGGCTTCAAGCACAGACTGAGGCGGCCGGCCTCGCCGTCGTCAGGCTCGCGGCCGCACCCAAGCTGGCGCGTGCAGTCGAGGGCGAGCTGGCGTCGCTGGCCCTCGAGGGTGCAAGCTTCCACGTCCGATTAGAGCCACAGGAGCTGGGCGAAGCAGGGACCGAACGAGTTTCCTTCGAGCTCGCCGCCAACTCGGGGGAGGCCCTCAAGCCCCTTTCCAAAGTCGCTTCGGGCGGCGAGCTTTCCCGTATTGCATTGGCGCTGCATCTGGTGGTCCGCCGTCGAGGGGCGCCCACCATGATCTTCGACGAGGTCGATGCGGGCGTGGGAGGGAAAGCCGCCCTCGCGGTCGGCAGGGCCCTCGCCGAGCTTGCGCGCAGCAGCGGGGCGCAGGTCCTCATGGTCACCCACCTGCCCCAGGTCGCGGCCTTCGCTGAAGCTCACTACCGCGTCGCCTCCTCGGCTGAGGGGGCCGTAGTCGCGCGCGTCGAGGCTTCCGAACGCGTTGCGGAGCTCTCCCGCATGCTCGCCGGCCTGCCGGAAAGTGAGCGCGCTCAGGAGCACGCGCAGGAGCTGCTGGCGCTGGCTTCGGCCTCTGAGGCTAAGTGCACCTCCCCGTAACTACGGTGCGGAGCACACGTGACAGTCTCGCTCCGGAACCACCTTCGCCCAAGGACCCGGTGTGAGAGCTCGTAAGCGGATCCCACCCAGGACCCTGGCCATACCCGGAAGTCCTAGCGGCATCGCCCGGGTGGACGCTCGCACCAAGAGGCTTCTGTCGCGCCTTCATCCCGGTGAGATTGCAATAATCGACCACGAGGACCTCGATCGTGTGTCCGCTGAGGGCCTCATCTCACGCCAGGTCGGCGCCGTGGTCAACGCCTCCCGCTCCAGCACCGGACGTTATCCGAACCTCGGCCCCCTGCTGCTGCGCACCGCCGGCATCCCCTTGCTGGACGAAGCCGGGCCCGCGGTCATGCAGTTGATCGAGGGCACCAGGGTGCATCTCGACGGTTCCAAGCTCTTCAGCGAGCTGGACGGCAGGGTGGCTGAGGTCTCGCGCGGCCGCCTGCTCGAGCTCGAGGACGTCGAAGAACAGCTCGACGCGGCCAAGCGAGGCATCGCCGCCGAGATCGAGCGCTTCGCCGAGAACACCATCGAATACATCCGCAACGAGCGCGAGGTGCTGGTCGAGGCCGCCCGGCTGCCGAACGTAAGGGCCGACTTCCACGGCCGTCATGTTCTGATCGTGGTACGAGGCCAGGACTACAAGGATGACCTCGTCGCATTGCGCCCTTACGTCCGCGAGGTAAAGCCTGTGTTGATCGGCGTAGACGGGGGGGCCGACGCACTGCTCGAGTTCGGATTCAGCCCCGACATCATCATCGGGGACATGGACTCGGTAACTACCAAGGGGCTGCTGTCGGGGGCGGAGCTCATCGTGCATGCCTATGCCGGCGGTAAGGCTCCCGGCCTCGAGAGGCTCGAGGCCCTGGAGCTTAAGAGCGTCGTGTTCGAGGCCCCCGGTACCTCAGAAGACATCGCCATGCTGCTCGCCTACGAACGAGGGGCCGAGCTCATCGTGGCGGTCGGCACCCACGCGAGCCTCATCGATTTCATGGACAAAGGCCGCAAGGGAATGGCCTCAACGTTTCTGACGAGGCTGCGGGTGGGCACGATCCTGGTCGACGCCAAGGGAGTGAGCCGCCTCTACCGGGCATCCATCAAGCGCAGCGACCTCGTACTGCTGCTGCTCGTGGCCCTGGTCACCCTCGCCGCCTCGGTAGCGCTGTCCGAGCCCCTACGGCTCTACGTGGGGCTCATCTGGATCGAGATCACCCAGGTGTGGTTCTCGCTGCTGCGAAGCCTGCCCGGATGATCGACTTCCGCTACCACCTCATCTCGATCATCGCAGTGCTACTCGCGCTCAGCATTGGCATCGTGACGGGTTCGGGGTTTCTCGGGGGACGCCTGTTGCAGGAGGTGAGGAGCGCGGCCCGGCGGGTGGCAGATCGCAATCAAACGCTGCGGCTGGAGAACGCCGAGGTGACTGAGAGAGCCGAGGCTGCGGAAACGGCGCTCGAGGCGCTCGAGCCGGGGCTCTTGAACGGGGCCCTGTTGGCCCGCAGAGTCATGATGCTGGAGTTCGAGGGGGCCGACGACGACTCCACGGGCCAGGTAAGGGCGGCGGTGGAGAGGGCCGGGGGCCAGGTCGCCGGGGTCGTTCGTTTTCAGGAGAGCCTCACCCTCGATGACGAAGCCGCGCGAGCAGAGCTCGCCGCGTTGCTGGACCGCGCAGGAGGGACACCGGCCGACCTCCAACTGGCCCTCGCCGATACCCTTGGCCGGGCGCTCAACCAAGCCGCGTCGGCGCGTGATCCCGGCGACCAGGCGGGGCTGCAGGATCTGCTCACGGGACTCGAGGACACCGGTTTAGTAGTCACCGAGAACCTCCCGGTCATTCTTGCTTCGGGCACCGACTTCGTGGTCGCCGGCGGCGCGGTCCCCGAGCCTGCCTGGCCGGTCGCCGACTTCACCGTCACGATGACCCAGAGGCTCGCCGAGCGAGAGTGTGGGGTGGCGGTGGTCGAACCAACCCAGAGCACATGGGATCTAACCGGCGCCGTGCGTGGAAACGGCGCCACCCAGGCGGTCGTGTGGACCGTGGACAATTCCGACACCGTCCTGGGTCACGTCGGGTCGGTCCTCGTCCTCGAGCGGGCCGGGAACCGTCCCGCGCATCACTACGGCACACAGCCCGGCGCCTCGGCGGTGGTTCCCGGCCCCGAGCCGTGATGCCGAGCCCCCCGAACGGGCCCAGCCCCATTGTCGCCCCCGCCGCTCCCGACCTCCATGCCCCCGCCCCCGAACTGGCTTTGTGTCAGGAAGCGTGCGCAGAGGGGCGGGTCCCGCCGGCCCGTGACTCTCCGAAGTGACGCTCACGAACGGCCCCTCGATGGCGCGCGGTGCGGCCGCCATAACGATCGCGGCCACGCTGTCGCGCCTCACCGGCTTCGTGCGCGTGATCGTGGTGGCCGCGGCCATGGGGACGACCTATCTCGCCAACACCTATCAGACTGCGAACAGCGCGCCGAATCTGCTATTCGAGCTTCTCGCCGCGGGGGTGCTCACGTCGGTGTTCGTCCCCACGTTCGTCGATTACCTCACCAAGGGCCAGGCCGGCGCCGCATGGCGGGCGGCTGATGCGTTGACTTCGATTGCAATCGCGGCCCTCGCCATCGTGGCCGTGCTGCTGGCGCTAATGGCGCCGCTGCTCATGCGTCTGCTCACCGTGGGTGTCGAGCAGGAGGAGGTCCGCGCCGCAGAGATCGCCCTCGGCTCCGACCTGCTGCGCCTGTTCGCTCCCCAAGTGGTCTTCTATGGACTGGGTATGATCATGACCGCGGCCCTGCACGCCCACCGGCGCTTCGCCCTGGCGGCTGCGGCCCCCATTCTCAACAACATCGTGGTGTCGTGCGTGTATCTCACGTACGCGGCGATGCGCGCGGGCCAGGAGCCTTCCCTTCAAGGGATCAGCGGGGCCGAGACCCTCGTATTGGGGGCGGGCACCACTCTCGGCGTGGTGTTGATGACCGCGATCTTGGCCCCGCAGCTCTATTCGCTGGGGTGGCGGCCTCGATGGCGCTGGGAGCCGCGCCATCCTGCGGTCGGAAGGGCCGCCCGCCTCGGGTTCTGGGCGCTCGGTTACGCGGGGGGTTACCAGGCCGGGCTCATCGTGGTGCTGCTGCTGGCCAACAGGATCGAGGGCGGGGTAGCCGCATACCAGTGGGCTTACACGTTCTTCTACGTTCCCCATGCGATCCTCGGCATTGCCATCTTCAACGTGCTGTTTCCGGCCCTGGCCGAGCTCGCGGCGAAGGGGGACGAGGCCGGGTTCACCAGGCGTTTGACCGAGGCCTCCGAGATGCTTGCATTCGTGTTGCTGCCGGTGGCGGTGCTGCTGGTCGTGTCGGGAGATGCGATCGCTTATAGCGGCCTGCGCTTCGGCGCGATGACCACCGCGGGGGCGGAGCTGGTCGGCCGGACGCTTCAGGCTTTTGGCTTCGGGCTGCCGGCCTACTCGGGCTTTCTGGCACTCAGCAGGGCGTTCTACGCGCGCGGCGATGCGCGCACCCCGGCGCTCGTGAACGCGCTTGCCATAGCGGTTGCTGCGGCCTCTGGAGCCGTCCTGTTCCTTGCGCTCCCCGACGCCTGGGCCGTTCCAGGACTGGCGGCCGGACACTCCCTCGGGTTTGCTGTTGCCGTCACCTTGGGAGCTCGGCTTCTACGCCGCCGGCTGCCACTGAGCACGTGGACGACACCGTCGATGAAGAGATCCGCGCTGGTGGCGGTGGCCGCGGCCCCTGTGATGCTGGTGGCGCGCGCCCTCGTCCCCGTGGGGCCCGGCCTCGAAGCTCCCCTGAGCCTCGTGGTAACCGCCCTGACCGGAGCGTTCGTCTATGCGGGGGCCATGCGGGCGCTCAAGGCGCGCGAGCTGAGCCTTCTTGCCTCGGTGCTCAGGCGAAACCCCTCATGACTACGAGAGTGCTGCAGGTCCTCGGCTACTCCACCGGAGGCATCACGCGCCACGTTGCAGACATTGTGCGGGCTCTGGATCAGAGCAACGGGCTCTTAATCGATATCGCCGGGCCTGAAGATTTGCCCGTCGAGCTGCCCAAACCCCACTTCCCGGTGACCATCCCGAACGGACTCTCGGGTCACGGCCGTGCGGCGGGGTCCTTAGCGCGCATGATCAACGCCGCGGGCTACGACGTCGTTCACGCCCACGGGCTGAGAGCCGGCATTGACGCCGGACTTTCCGGGCGCAGGGCAGCTGCGTTGAATGTTGCCAGCGTCCACAACATCCTCATCCCCGAGATCTCAGGGAGAGCTCAGGCCCTGTTGTGTGGCCCTGCGGAGGGCCTCGTGGTTCGCCTGAACAATCGGGTGCTGGCACCCTCCGAAGACATCGCCAGACGTCTGGAGCGCCGCGCCTCGTCTGCCGCGGGCCGCATCGAAGTGCTCCATCTCGGCGTCGGCGAGCCGCCCGCTCAGCTCCGGGACCGCGCCGAGGTGCGGCGCGAGCTCGGGGTCACGGGCTCAACGCGTCTCGTCGTGACCGTGGCACGACTCGCTCCGCAGAAGGCGCTACACGTGTTGATCGAAGCGCTGCCCTCGCTCGGCGACACGGTCGCCGTGGTGGTTGGGGACGGGCCCTTGGCCGAGGAGCTGAGAGCTCAGGCGGATGCCGCCGGCCTGGCCGACAGGATGCGGTGGCTCGGGGCGCTCAGGGCGCCCTGGGACATCGTGGCAGCGGCCGATGTCTTCGTGCTGTCGTCCCATTGGGAGGCCTGCTCACTCGCGGCGCAGGAGGCGATGGCACTGGGGGTGCCGGTGGTCGCCACCAACGTCGGAGGGATGCCGGAGCTGATAGAAGACGGCATCTCTGGTCGCCTCGTGCCCCCCGCCGACCCCGCCGCTCTGGCGCGAGGCCTGAGAGATACTCTCGACGATCCTTCTCGAGCGCGCGATTACGCCCAGGCCGCCCGCCACAATTTACGCCGCAACTTCTCCACCCAACAGATGGTGGGGCGCCTCAAGGACATCTATCTCGCCGCCGGCCGTGGCCGCTAGGACGATCGCCCGCCGGCTGGCCTGTTCGAGCGTCGCCGCCTTCCTGCTTGCAAGTGCGGCGCAGGCCACAGCGCACGCCGCTCCCGGGTGCTCCCGTGTCGTCCTGTTCGCGCTTCCCGGCATCACCTGGGAGGACGTCAGAGGCATCGAGCCCCCCGCCCTCCTCGAGGCGGCCCGCGCCGGCAGCGTGGGTTCGATCTCGGTGCGAGTTGCGGGACCCAGGACCTCCTACGCCTCTGGCTTCGCAACGATGGGAGCCGGGAGCAGGCTTCAGGGGGACGGCGAGCTCGGCCTCGAGATCTTGGATCAATCCAGGATGGGCTTCGTGCGAGTGCGTGTGAGGGGCCTTCAGCCGCTGAGGGAACAGGCGCGGCGCGTCGGCTACGGGGCCGTGCCGGGGGCGCTCGCCGAAGGACTCGGCAGCGCGACGGCGGTCGTGGGGGACTCCCGCCTAGTCCTCGTCGGGGGCGAGCTTCCCTTTGCACAGTGGGCGCTGCTCAGCGCCATGGACGACTCGGGAACGGTGGGGCTCACCGCATTCGGCCCCGGTTTCCTCAAAGAGGACCCAGAAGCAGCCCCGTTCTTAGGCGTCCGTACGAATGCCAAGAGGGCCGCGCGCACGCTGGAGGAGGCCCTGGCTCGGCCCTGTGGACTCACGATCGTGGCAGAGGGTGATCTGATCCGTGCCGACCAGTGGTCGCTTGCCTTGCCGGAAACCCGGGCGGAATCCGTGCGTTCCGCTCTCCTCGCCTCCGACCGGCTGTTGGCCGTCGCCAGGCGCAACCTCGACCGCTCTTCCGATCTGCTGTTGATTGCATCGCCGACCTCCCCTGCGGCCGCCGGCGAAGCACATCTCGGTGTGGCGGTTGCCGAGGGCCCCGGCTATCCCGCCGGCTCCACACTTGTGTCACCGTCCACCCGCAGGAGCGGCGTGGTGACGCTGCCGGACCTGGCTCCAACGATCCTCGAACATCTTGGCCTCGACCGGCCGGCAGGCATGACCGGGCGGCCCTGGTTCGGCGTCGCCGACGGCGAACAGCGGATCGAGCGCGCCATCGAAAACGACCGCGAGGCCGCCTTCGTAGACGCCGTCACCGGGATCGCGGCGCGCGGCTTCATCGCCCTCCAGACCCTCGTCTACCTCGCGGCGGCCGTAGCGGTCCTGCGCGACCGGCGATTGGGACGAGCTCCTGGATTGCTCGTGGGAGGGGCGCTGGGGGTGGTCGCGTTTCCCTTGGCCACCTATGTGATGGGGATGCTTTCCGGCTACGCCCTCGGCAGCCTCGCCTTCATGGCGTTGTTGGCGGTGGTCGATGCAGCCCTGGTCACGGCAGTAACAGTCGCTCTTCGTCACCCCCTGGACCGTCTGCTGGCGCTCACCGCCGCCACCGCGCTGCTATTGATAATCGACCTGCTAACCGGCGCCCGGCTTCAAATCAACACTATCTTCGGCTACTCCCCGATAGTGGGGGGGCGATTTGCAGGCGTCGGCAACATGGCTTTCGCGGTTCTCGGAGCTTCCGCCCTCGCCGCGGCGGCGCTGTTCGTCCACCGCCTCAATCGCGCGCACACGGCCTTGATTGGGGCCGCCGCGCTCTTGGGCGTGGTAATCGTGGTCGACGGAGCTCCGTTGTGGGGAAGCGATGTGGGCGGAGTGATCGCTCTGGTCCCGGCCTTCGGGGTGGGACTGCTCCTGTTGGCGGGGGTGCGCCCGAGCCTGCGGACGGTGGGTGGCCTTGCCCTTGCGGCCGTGGCCGTGCTGGCGATCTTTCTCGCCTTCGACCTCGCCCGGCCCGAGGAGTCGCGCACACACCTGGCACGGTTGTACGAGAGCGTCGCAGAACGGGGGCCGGGCGTTCTCACACAGACCGTCGAGCGCAAGGCCGCCGCCAACCTAAGGCTCTTGACGTCCTCGATCTGGGCCCTATCGGTGCCGCCGGCTGCAGCCTGCCTCGCCTTTCTGCTGCTGTCGCCGCGCACCACTTGGACGGCAATGCGCGAGCGGATGCCGGCCGTGCGCGCAGGGCTGTCGGCGGCTTTGGTCTTGGGTGTGCTGGGGTTCGCCGTGAACGACTCCGGCATCGCCATCCCCGCGATGGTTCTGGCGTTCTTCGTGCCCTACGCGCTCATCGCTCGTCTCCATGCGATGGACGGCCCGGGCCGGTGAGGGCGGTGGCTCTTTGTTGCGGGTGTGCCCTCCTTCTGTTGGGCCCCACGCCCGCCGACGCTCAGCCGCGCTGTGCCCGGACGGTGGTATTCACCCTGCCGGGAGTCACCTGGGGCCTGGTGGAGACAGAGCGCCCCCCGGAGCTGCTCGAGGCCATGTCGCAGGGAGCCGCAGGCTCCATGTCGGTGCGCACCAACGAAGACCGAACGACATTCGGCTCGGCCTTCACCACGATCGGTGCCGGGACGCGCGCCGACGGCGACGGGGTGGTTAGGGCGCCTCCGCGATCGGGTCCGCCGGTACGGCGCGACCTCCGGATCCCGCAGATCGAGGCATTGAAGCGGCTCGCTCGAGCAGGCGGCTACGGCGCCCACCCGGGCGCACTGGGCGAAGCTCTCTCCGGCCACGGCCCGGTAGCAGCGGTTGGCAACGGGGACCTCTTTTTCTCCTCGCCGACAAGCCCGCCGGAGCGTTTTCAGCGGTGGGTGGCGCTGGCGGCGATAGACGAGGCCGGGGTCATCGACCGGGCGGCCCTGGGCACTCCTCTGGTGATGGATCCCCCGGCGCCGGGCGGCGTGCGCACCAACCCGGTAGACGTGGCGCTGATTGCGGAAGAAGTCCTGATCCACCCCTGTGCCACTGCGATCATCGACCACGGCGACCTCATGCGGGCCGAGGTAACGGGCCGAGGTCGTGCCCCAGCGCTGAGGGCTGCGGACGACCTCCTCGAAGTCGTGCGCAACCTCCTCGACGAGGATAGAGACCTGTTGTTGATTGTCTCGCCGACCTCCCCTGCGGGCGCTCCCACCCCCCACCTCGGAGTGGTCGTGGCGGTCGGTCCCGGCTTCCCCGCCGGAACCTGGGTGAGCTCTGCCTCGACCCGGATGCCGGGGATCGTGAGACTGGAGGACGTTGCGCCCACCGTGCTCGCAAGCCGCGACATCGAGCGCCCTATCTCCATGCTCGGCCGTACGTTCCAGCCCGAGGAGGGAGTCACCGATCGCCTCGAAGCGGCGGCGGCGCTGGATCGCGAGTCGGTGTTCTCCTATGCGAGCCGGCCGGCTCTGGTGTCGGGGTACATAGTCGCCCAGGTTCTCCTCTACGCGGCAGCGGCATGGTCGCTGAAGCTCGGGCGCAAGCCGGGACGTAGAGAAGGCCGGGCACTCGAGGCCGGAGTGCTGGCGGCGGCCCTCTTTCCCCTCGCCACTTACCTCGTCACCCCCCTGGAGGCACATCACCTCGGGATGGGCGGGAGGGTGGGAGCGCTCGTGGCCATAGATATCGCATTGGTCGTGATCCTGTTCGTTCTGCCCTTGACACCTCTTGATCGCTTGTTGGCGGGAGGCCTGGCGTTCCTCGGGCTGATTGCAACAGACTTGGCTCTGGGCGGCTCGCTGCAGCTCAATGCGTCGTTCGGCAACCATCCACTGGTGGGAGGGCGTTTCGCCGGCCTCGGGAATACCGGCTTCGCTCTCTTCGCCGCCGCCGCACTGGTCTGTGGTGGTCTCATCGTGCAACGCAGGACTTCGATTACCGCGAGGCGGAGGTGGGGCGGGCCGGGAGCTGCGGCGGCGCTGTTCGCCGCGGCCGTGGTGGTCGACGGGGCCCCCCAGCTGGGCGCCGACGTCGGAGGAGTCATGGCCCTGGCCCCGGCCGCCGGCCTCACCTATGTTCTGCTCACCGGCCGCCGCCCCGGCCCCCGTTTGATCGCGGCAATCGTGGCGGGCACTGTGGCGGTGCTGGCGCTGTTCGCGTGGGTCGACCTGGCCCGGCCCGAGGGCGAGCGCACCCACCTCGGCCGCCTTCTCGAGGCGGTTACCGAGCGCGGCGCCGAGCCCGCCATCGACGCCGCTGCCAGAAAGTTAGCCAGCAACCTCGAGATCTTCCGACTATCGCCGTGGAGCTGGGTGGCTCCGATCGTTATCGCCGCGGTCGTACTCCTCGTGCTGCGCTGGCATGAGCTGGCAGATGCCATGCCGAGCCTGCGGGCGGCGCTGCTCGGGGCGCTGGTGCTGGGGGCGCTGGGTGCGGCCGTCAACGACTCGGGCATCGTGGTGCCGGCGCTGGTGCTGGTCTGGGTCCTGTCACCGGTCACGCTCGCCGCTCTCGAGCTCAACAGTCGAGAGTGAGGGTGAATGGAGTCACGCAGCAGCCATGAATGACCACTCGGTGCACTAGTGCACCTTTGCGTAAGTCCCGTCGCACCAGAGCGCCCCTGCATCGACGATGGCTGCGTTTCTCGTCGCTCACGTACCCTCCGGGTACGCTCGACTCCTCGCGCCTTGCCCACGGCTCCGCCGAGGTCGGAATTGGGATTCAATCGGCCGCGCAGTGCCGCCCTGGATGCTGACGCTACTTCCGCGCAGGAGCACAAGTGAGCCCGGCACGCCTGGTCGTGTTCGGTATCTCCTTCGGGGCGCTGTCGGGCGCCCTGGTGGCCATCGCCCTGATACGCCACCCGCCGTCGGGCACCGAGCGAACCAACGTCCGCGGCCTCCTCGTCCCGGCGGTGCTGGGTGGACCTCTGGTGCTGGCCGGGGTCGGCGTAGCGCTGTCGGCGGGCTCACTCGCTCTGTCGCCCCGCATCGGCGGCTCGGTTGGGGGCCTGTGTGTAGCTCTGGGAGCGGCTGGCTTTCTCGACGACGTGCGCGGGGACCGAGGGGCGAGGGGCTTCTGGGGGCATCTGAGGGCCGCTGGGAGAGGGCGTGTGACGACGGGTCTCCTGAAGCTGCTGATCGGTGGTGCCGGCGGATTGGCGGCGGGCGTGGCGGTGGCCGATTCGTGGCAGGTGCTCACCACCGCGCTGCTGGTGGCTCTCTCCGCGAACCTCTTCAACCTCTTGGACGCGGCCCCAGGGCGGGCGGGGAAGGTGGGCCTGGCGCTGTGGATCCCGCTTTTGGTGTGGGGCTCCGAGGGGTGGGCGGTGTCGTCCGCAGGTATGCTCGGAGCCCTGCTTGTGTGCCTGCCCTTGGACCTCAGGGAGCGCGCCATGCTCGGCGACGCCGGGGCCAACCCGCTCGGGGCGGTCCTGGGCTTGGGGCTTGCACTTGCGCTGCCGTCGTGGACCGCGGCGACGGCGACGGTGTTGCTGTTGGGTTTGAACCTCAGCTCCGAGCTGTGGTCGTTCTCTGCGCTCATCGAGCGAGTGGGCCCTCTCAGAGCCCTCGACCACCTTGGTCGGGTCCGTCTTCCACCTCCCTCTCCACACGATGACGCCTCCGCTCAGTAGCTCCGTGCTACGGTGAGATGACTTTCCCCGGTCCGTGGTCGATCGTCTGGACAGGCGTCCGGGGGGCGTCACCCGTCGGGATTTCTGGCATGCGATCGGAGGGCTGGTGGCGAAACACATTTTCGTGACGGGCGGGGTCGTTTCGAGCCTCGGCAAGGGAATCACCGCGGCATCCTTGGGACGTTTGCTGAAGGCACGAGGTCTCAGGGTCATGATGCAGAAGCTTGATCCCTACATCAACGTCGACCCCGGCACCATGAACCCTTTCCAGCACGGAGAGGTGTTCGTAACCGAGGACGGCGGGGAAACAGACCTCGATCTCGGCCACTACGAGCGTTTCATCGACGAGAACATGTTCAAGGCTTCGAACGTCACAACCGGAGCGATCTACCAATCAGTGATCGCCAAGGAGCGGCGTGGCGACTACCTCGGGGACACAGTTCAGGTGATCCCCCACATCACGAACGCTATCAAGGAGCGCGTGCGAAGGTTGGCCGAGGACTCCGGGGCCGATGTTCTCATCACCGAGATCGGAGGTACGGTAGGCGACATCGAGTCACTGCCCTTTCTGGAGGCCATCAGACAGCTGCGCATGGAGCTGGGACGCGACGAAACCTGTTACGTACACGTGACCCTGGTGCCGTATATGGGACCGGCGGAGGAACTGAAGACCAAACCCACTCAGCACTCGGTCCGTGAGCTTCGCAGCATCGGCATCCAGCCGGACGCAATCGTGTGCCGCTCGGACAGGCCGATCAGCGACGGGCTCAAACACAAGATCTCGATGCTGTGCGACGTAGAGGTATCAGGCATCACCTCCGCCGTCGACTCCGACAACATCTACGAGATCCCCTTGGTGCTGCAACGCGAGAACCTCGACGGCTTCATCATCGATCACCTGCACGTGAATACGCCGCACAGCCCCGATCTCTCGCAGTGGGAAGAGCTCGTCGCACGCATACGCTCACCCAAGGGAGGCGTGCGCATCGGCATCATTGGCAAGTACGTGCAGCTTCCCGATGCCTACCTATCGGTGGTCGAAAGCCTCAGGCACGCGGGTTTCTGGCACGATGTCGAAGTCGATGTTGTATGGATCGCATCGGACGACCTCGATGCGCCAGACCTGGGCCGTTCCCTCGGTGATCTCGACGGAATCCTCGTTCCCGGAGGGTTCGGCGTGCGCGGGGTGGAAGGCAAGGTCGCGGCCATTCGATTTGCGCGCGAGCACGATGTCCCCTTCTTCGGTATCTGTCTCGGACTGCAGTGCGCCATCATCGAGTTCGCACGCAACGTCGCCGGGCTCGAGCATGCCAACTCATCAGAGTTCGACCCCGACACACCTTTCCCGGTGGTCGATGTACTCGCCGGGCAGGCCCTCTCCTCGCTCGGCGGCACGATGAGGCTGGGCGCCTATCCCTGCAGACTCGAGCCGGGGTCCAAGGCCGCAGCTGCCTACGGATCAGAGCTCGTCTTCGAGCGCCATCGCCATCGCTATGAGTTGAACCCGCGCTTTCGCAGAAAGCTGGAGGACGCGGGGTTGGCGTGTTCGGGAGAGTCGCCCAACAGAACGTTGGTCGAGATCATCGAGCTCCCAGACCACCCCTGGTTCGTCGCCGGTCAGTTCCATCCCGAGTTTCGCAGCCGCCCTGACGTCCCGCATCCGCTGTTCCGGGACTTCGTGGGGGCCGCCACGAGGCGGGCGGCAGAGCGAATGAGCATCGAGCAGGAGGCCGCCTCGGTAGCAAGCCCCTGAGGCGCGGGCGCTGGCATATCCAGGCAGTTTCATCGACTGTGAACCGAGAGGCGCCGGGCTGCGTCTGAACTAACAGATGAAGGTCCCTTTTTACGTGGCGCTGGCTTTTCTAAGTTCCGTTGCATGCACCGATGGGCTCGGCACTCGAGCGCGAGACGCGGATAGGACAACGCAAGTCCCATCGACGCAGCCCGATGGCGATCAGCTTTGCGAACCGCAATCTCGCGACCTCAGCTACGGCAAGACGATCCCTGGTCTCTGGCTTGAGGAGGTCATCGTCCGCCTTGGCGCACCCGGTGAGCATCCGGCGCCCAGAAGCGAGATCAGGGACACGGGGACGGCTCTATGGATCGATATCCCTGCGTACAGGAAAGGCTCGATCATCTACGCAACGATGATTACCCCAGACACCGACCCTAATTTCACGTCGGCAACCGACCAAATGATTGAGCGTCGCGGCAGCTACACCCTCTACTTCAACAAAGGCGCATACGCGTGGGAAAGCTACAAGGCGTCCAATGGGAATTGGCAGCTTTCGCTACTGGCCTATCCGGGCGCCGGCAGCGATGTCGTCGCGTGGCCGCAGGGGATCATCGCCTGGCTCAACAATGTAGTCGACCGAGCCGAGCAGTCACCACCCCAGTGCCGAGGACCCATCAATTAGTTCTCAACCAATAGGGCTCCTGGGTACCTTTCCCGCTACGTTCTAGGGCGGCCCTGCCGAGGGCGCTAGACTCCTCCGATGGACAAGCCTCTGCCATGAAGGTTGGAATCCCCCGCGAACTGAAAGACAACGAGTTCCGCGTCGCCATCACGCCTGCAGGCGTGCGGGAGTTGGTCGTGCAAGGCCACGACGTACTGATCGAGCATGATGCCGGGCGCGGCTCGAGCATTCCCGATTCGGAGTTCGAGCGAGCCGGCGCCCGGATCGCCTCCGACGCTGATGTCGTCTTCGCCGAAGCGGAGATGGTATTGAAAGTCAAGGAGCCCGTTCCCGAAGAGTTCCATCGCCTGCGAGATGGTCTCATCCTGTTCACCTACCTTCACCTCGCCGCAGACGCCAAGGTGACCCATGCGCTGCTCGAATCGGGGACAACTGCGGTCGCTTACGAGACGGTCGAGCTCTCAGACGGCTCTCTGCCTCTGCTCGCGCCGATGAGTGAAGTAGCAGGTCGCATGGCCCCGCAGGTTGGAGCGACCCTGCTTGAACGTGAGCACGGGGGCCGCGGCGTCTTACTGGGTGGAGTGTCGGGGGTGAGGCCCGCGCGCGTGGTGGTCATCGGTGCAGGTATGGCGGGAATGAACGCCGCCTGGATTGCGCAAGGTATGGAGGCTGAGGTCATCGTCTTGGACACCAACATCAACAAGCTGCGCGACATCGACCGCATCCATCAGGGAAAAATCCTCACGCTCGCCTCCAACCGGCTGGCGGTCGAAGAGGTCTGCGTGGAGGCCGACCTCGTCATCGGCGCTGTGCTCGTCCCGGGAGCCCGCGCACCGAAGATCGTGACGAATGAGATCGTCTCAAACATGAAGCCGGGCTCGGTCGCGGTCGACATCGCCGTGGATCAGGGCGGCTGTTTCGAAACCTCGAGGATGACGACACATTCGGATCCGACCTACATCGTCGACGATGTCGTCCACTACTGCGTGGGCAACATGCCGGGGGCTGTGCCGCACACCTCTACCTACGCGCTCACGAACGCAACGCTGCCATATGTCGTCGCGCTGGCCGAGCAGGGGCTCGAGCAAGCGGTTCGCAGTGACCGCTGTCTTGCGAAGGGCGTGAACGTACACAATAGGAAATTGACGAGCGCCCCAGTGGCAGAGGCTCACGGGCTCGAGCATGCCTCCCTCTCTGAACTTCTCTGAAGAGCGAGCTGCATTCGACGCAGAGGTCGAGGAGTTCTTCACCCACCTTCGTGCGGAGAAGGGCTTGGCCGCAAACACCGTGGCGGCCTATCGGCGCGACCTGAACGCGTGGCGCCGTCACTGTGCGCACCACGGCGTGGAGCCCCTGACGGCCTCTGCCAACGACGTCACCCGCTACCTGGAGAGTCTTCGTTCGGGAGCCCCCCCAGCGCCGCAACCCTATTCGCCGGCATCGGTCGCTCGCATGATCGTCTCCCTGCGCCGCCTCTACCGCTTCCTGGCTCGCGAGGCGCGCATCCCTGTCGATCCCACTGCCAAGCTAGTTCCGCCGCGACGGCCTCGGCACCTGCCGAAAGCAATCCGCGTGGAGGAAGTCGCTCGCCTTCTGGAGATCCCGCCCAACGATCTTCTGGGTCGCCGCGACCGCGCCGTTCTCGAAACCATCTACGGAGCGGGACTGCGCATATCGGAGCTCACCGCTCTGGATGTCGACGACCTGGACCTCGACGAGGGCATGCTTCTGATCCGCTCTGCCAAGGGTGGCAAGGGAAGAAGGCTGCCCCTCGGGAGCAAGTCGCGCGCGTCGCTCGACAGCTACATGGTGTCGTCCCGGCCGGAGCTTGCCCGCCGCTCCAAGTCCTTCGCACCGGCGTTGTTCCTCAACGGACGAGGCGGCCGTCTGGGCCGCCAGGGCTGCTGGAAGATGATCACCGCGCACGCGCGGCGGGCGGGCCTCGAGAGCTCCTTCTCGCCGCATACTCTGCGACACTCCTTCGCCACGCATCTACTCGACGCAGGTGCAGACGTGCGCGTGGTGCAGGAGCTGCTGGGACATTCGAGCCTCACCAGCACGCAGATCTATACACTGGTTTCTGACACCCGGCTGCGGGAGGTGTACTTGACCTCGCATCCCCGGGCCCGCGGCTGATCCGTCCGCCGGAGCCATCCTCGCGCCGGTCGTCAAATCACATAGAGCATCTGACAGCAACACTCGGCAGGGTCTATCCGACGGCGGCCTGAGCAAAGGATTCGCCCGTCGGTGGGGTCGGCACTCCGAGCAACTCGGCGACGCTGGCTCCGCAGTCGGCGAACGTGGAGCGCACTCCGAGGTCGGAACCCTTCCTGACACGGGGGCCGGCGACGAGGACCGGCACCTGCTCGCGTGAATGATCGGTGCTTGGAGTGGTGGGGTCGTTGCCGTGGTCGGCGGTCACGATCAACACGTCGTCCTCTCCCAGCGCCGAGGTGATGTCCGGGAGCCGGGCGTCGAAGCTCTCGAGCGCCCGGGCATAGCCTGCAGGGTCGTTGCGATGCCCGAAGGATTGGTCGAAGTCGACGAGGTTTGTGAATACGAGCCCGCGCGAGATGGCGCCGAGCTCTGCGATCGTGGCCTCGATGCCTTCGTCGTTAGACGCCGTGGGCACAGACGACGTCACCCCTCGGCCGGCAAAGATGTCGGCGATCTTGCCGACTCCACGCATTTCCAGGCCCTCACTCGAGATGTGATCGAGAACGGTGTGGGAGGGCGGCTCAACAGCGAAGTCGTGTCGGTCGGTAGTGCGCGTGAAGCTCCCGGGCTCTCCCGTGAAGGGCCGGGCGATCACCCTGCCCACCTCGTGGGGGCCCGTGAGGATGGCGCGCGCCCGTTCGCACATCTCATACAGCTTCTCGAGCGGAACGACGTCTGTATGAGCCGCTATTTGAAAGACGCTGTCCCCTGAGGTGTAGACGATCGGTTTGCCGGTGGCCATGTGCTCGGCTCCCAACTCGTCGATGATCACGGTGCCAGACGCAGGGTAGTTGCCTAGCGTTGACGCCCCGATGGAGGAGTGAAAGGCGTCCATCACCTCGTCTGGGAATCCCTCGGGGTAGAGAGGAAAGGCGTGTTCGAGAATGACGCCCATCAGCTCCCAGTGCCCGGTCGTTGTGTCCTTGCCCGGTGAGAGCTCGGTCATGATGCCGAACGCCCCCTCGGCAGCCTCTACCGCGTTGACTCCGGCTGCAGCCGCCACGTTGCCGAGTCCGAGACTCGCCAGATTAGGGAGAAGAAGACCTCCGACCGAGTCGGCGACGTTCTGTAGCGTCGCGCTGCCCACATCTCCGAACTCATCTGCATCGGGCGCCCCCCCGATTCCCACCGAGTCGAGCACCACCACCGCTACGGCTCGCAGAGGTCTAGACGTTAGGTTCACAGTTTGACCAAATGGCCGACTGGATCGACCACCCGAGGAGTTCAGCCCCGTTTTTGCTTGCACGCGAGGCACAGACGGGCGATCGGCAAAGCCTCCAGACGCTCCGAGGCGATGTGTTTCCCACACGCCTCGCAAAGGCCGAAGCCGCCCTCGTCGAGACGTGCAAGCGCAGCAACAACCTCGGCATGGGTGGCGTGCAGCTGTTCGACGTGGGCGATCAGCTCGGAGAGCTCGCTCGTCGCCTGAGCCGAGTCGGCGAAACCCTCGTCGAAGGAGACCTCCACCTGGTCACCCTCGATCGATGCCCCCGAGTCCAG
>JBPCPZ010000090.1:0-9464 GCA_050998655.1 Actinomycetota bacterium | reverse complement strand
TTCATATCCATCGGAGGTCCGGCCACGCTTCATGTATGGGAAGTCGAGGGCACTGATCCTGGCGACTTCGGGAGCGACATCTTCCACAGAGGGCGTGTCGACCACTTTGCTCTGGAAGCCAAGACCTACGACGACTTCGAAGAGTTGCGCCGCCGGCTGATCGATGAGGGTGCGACTCAGGGTGAGGTCAACGACTTCGGCGTGTCATTGAGCTTCTCGTTCACCGACCCAGACGGCTCCTGGGCCGAGGTGGCATGGTGGAAAGATGGGGTTACCCCTTCGGACCTCGATCCGGCCGCGTTCCAAGACCCCATCGCCGCAAAGCACGAAATGCGTGAAGGCCAAACGGCTTGAGCGGCGTCGTCGCCAAAATGGGGCCAGATCAGCGCTATCCGACCCGTAAACGGATCCCTCACTGCCTTACGCCGGCAGCGCCGGCGGCTCGATGCCGTGGCCGTCTGCGGCACGATGAACTTAACGGCATGGCCAGCGCGTGCAATGTCGTCTCCAGCGGGACGTTCCGACTGCTAGACCTCTCCGTTGCAGGTGTCGGGCGACCACAGACCTCGGCTCCCCCTGCGAGCGTCGCGCTGCAGTTCCTCGAACAATCGGCTATGGCGCAGGTTGGGGGAATAGGGGTATGCGTGCGCGTAGCCATTGACCACGAGGCGGGCGTTTGCCATCTCCTCCTCCACGTAGACGTAGCGCAGCAGGCGGTCATATCCGTCGACGTTCTCAACGTCGTCCACCAGCCGCACGACACGAATGCCCACGAACGCCTCGAGCGCAGCCGACGCCTCCCTCCCAAAACACTCGACCGGGGCGTCGGGCTTGACCGATTCGGGGGTGTCGATGCCTATCAGGCGGACGGAGTAAGTCTGCCCGGGCCGGGCCCAGCCGGCGCCCCGGCCCTCGGAGCGGGCCAGGATCACCACCTCGATCGTGTCGCCGTCGATCACACGAGTGACCCGGGCGCGCTCGAATCCCGACGGCTCCTCCCGCAACGTCGCGGGAGCCTGCAGGACAAGCGACACCGAACTGCCGCCGCAGGAGATCAAGAGGGCTAGTACAGCCCCGGCTGTCATTCTGCGCATCGCTTGATGATGCTCCTAACGAGCCGGGCCAGAAGTGGAGCGCGCCACACTCCGGATCGAGAGTGGGTGTGCCCGGTGATCGGTGCCGCTTACTCCGGCTGAGTAATATCCCAAGCGCTGTTCAATATTTTGTGTGCGTCTCAGTGCCGAAAAGGGCAATCTGAGGCGCTCAAAACGCTAATGGGGGCCGCTCGAAACCGAATGGGGGCCGCGCCCCCGGCCCGATGGACGCCCGGCACCTGAGGAAGTAACCAACGGACGCCCGTGTACCCCTTGTATCGGCAACCGGACGAGCCTTCCGAAGGCCTGAAGGCGTCATTCTTCGCACCCAAACGGGGCATCTTTCCCCCCGGCGAGGACTAGCCTGTGGTCTCGACAGGCCCTCTCAGCGTCGGAGGGAGTCAGGGCATTGCCATGACCGTCGAGCGTGTTTGAAGCGACCCGAGCCAGGGGAACACCACTCAAGGGTAGCGGTACAATCGCCCTATCCCGGCGGCAGCCGCCGGCGTTCGAAAAGGGGGAATGAATTGGCCGAGATCAAGCTCGAGAAGATCACGAAGCGCTTCGCCGGCGACACAGTAGCGGTCAAGGAACTGGATCTCGACATCGACGACGGCGAGTTCATGGTTTTCGTCGGACCCTCGGGCTGCGGCAAGACCACCGCGCTGCGGATGATCGCCGGCCTCGAGACTGTGAGCGAAGGCGACGTGAAGATCGGGGACCGAGTCGTCAACGACGTACCGCCAAAGGACCGCGACATCGCCATGGTGTTTCAGAACTATGCCCTCTACCCCCACATGACTGTGTACGACAACATGGCCTTCGGGCTGAAGCTTGCCAAGACCGACAAGTCGGAGATCGACCGGCGAGTGAAGGAAGCGGCCAAGGTGCTGGGCATGGGGGAGTTCCTGAGTCGCAAGCCGCGCGCCCTCTCCTGCGGCCAGCGTCAGAGAGTGGCTATGGGACGGGCCATCGTGAGAGAGCCTCAGGCCTTCCTGATGGACGAGCCTCTGTCTAACCTCGACGCCAAGCTGCGCGTCCAGATGCGTTCGGAGATCGGCCGCATCCAACACGATCTCGAAGTAACGACCGTGTACGTGACCCACGACCAGGTCGAGGCAATGACGATGGGTGATCGAGTGGCGGTGATCAAGAAGGGCGAGCTGCAGCAGGTAGGTTCTCCTACGGAGCTGTTCCAGAAGCCACTCAATTTATTCGTCGCCGGTTTCATCGGGAGCCCGTCGATGAACTTCGCCTCCGGCAAGCTCGAGGAATTGGGCGGAGGCTACGGCTTCAAGCTCGGAGACCAGACTCTGAAGCTCGAAGAAAAGGTCCTGTCCGAAAGGCCCGATCTCAAGAACTATGCAGGCAAGGAAATCATCGTCGGTATCCGCCCGCAAGACTTCGAGGATGCCGAGTTGGCTTCCGACGCGCCAGAGGACACTCGTCTCAAGGCCAAGGCCGATCTGGTCGAGGCAATCGGAACCGAGACGCTCATTCACTTTGTGATGGACGCCCCCATAGCGGTTACCGAAGAAATGAAGGGGCTCGCTCAGGACGCCGGGACCGACGCCAAGACTCTGGAAGAGCGCGCAAAGGAAGGAAAGAACGAGTTCGTGGCGACGGTCGATCCCCGCTCGAACATCAAAGAGGGGTCGCAGGCCGAGTTCGTCGTCGACACGACAAGGGTGCATTTCTTCGACCCGGAGAGCAGTCAGGGCATTTACGGCAAGACACGCTAGCAGCTTGTCTTGCCCCAGTAATCGAGAGGAGTCGTACTAGCCGTGGAATACCGCGCCCTAGGACGCACCGGCACGATGGTGTCCGAGCTCTGCCTCGGATGCATGACCTTCGGCCGTGAGCTCGACGACAAGGGTTCGAAAGAGCTGATCGATCTCTTCATTGATGCCGGCGGGAACTTTCTCGACACGGCCGATGTCTATTCGCAGGGAAGCTCGGAGGAGATAACCGGCAAGGCGGTGCAGGACAAGCGCGACGACCTCGTCATCGCGACAAAGGTTCGCTTCCCTATGGGGGACGGCCTCAACGACGTCGGCATCTCACGCAAGCACATCATGGCGGGCGTAGAGGCGAGCCTCAGGCGGCTCGCCACCGACTACATCGACCTTTATCAGGTGCATTGCTGGGACGCCATGACTCCCTTGGAGGAGACCCTGTCGGCCCTCACCGACTTGGTGCGTCAGGGCAAAGTGCGCTACATCGGCATCTCCAACTTCAGCGGATGGCAGATCATGAAGGCGATGTCCGTGAGCCGCGACTACGGGTTCGAGAGCTTCGTATCCCTGCAACCTCAATATTCTCTGGTCGAACGCAACCTCGAGTACGAGCTCGTGCCGGTGTGCCTCGATCAGGGAATCGGCATCCTCCCCTGGGGTCCGTTGGGTGGCGGATTCGTGTCCGGCAAGTACCGCAGGGCGAGCAGCCGCCCGAAGACTCCCGCATTGCGGGGGCGAGCTCCGACATGGAGGAGTCATGGGAGCGGCGGGCGAACGAGCGCAACTGGGAAATCGTCGACGTTCTTGGATCGATCTCCGAGGAGACCGGCAAGTCCTACTCGCAGGTGGCGCTCAACTGGCTCCTCAACAAGCCCGGCGTTACCGCGCCCATCCTCGGGGCGAGAAAGCTCAACCAGTTGGAGGACAACCTCGGAGCGACCGGGTGGAAACTCGACGACAAGCATATACAACAACTAGACGAGAGTTCCCAGCCGCCGCCGCTTTACCCGTATAGCTTCATCGCCAACGCCCAGCGAGCCGAGTAGAGGAGACGGCTTCTGCCGGCCTATCGCCCTACGACCACCGCGCCCTGCCACGGTTCAAGTTCTAGCCTGCCGTCAATCTTGTCTCCGTCGCGCTGCCGGTCTGTCGAAATCGCTACCCCTCCGGAGAGTCCATCGAGCCTTCCCGGCTCGTCGGAAAGGTTGAGCACGACCACGGTACGGGAGCCGCGCCTGAAGGCCCACACATCACCATCGCCGTCAAGCGTCTCGTAAGAGCTGCGAGTCAAGTCGTCGGACGCTCGGCGAAGCGCAATGAGGTCCTTAGTAAGCCATAGCACCGATCCCTTGTCGTCCTTCTGACTTGCGACGTTATGCGCCTCGTGATCTCCCAACGGCAGCCACGGCTTCACGTCGGGAAGGCCGAAACCTGCTCCATGGCCCGGCTCCCACTGCATAGGTGTGCGGGCTGCGTCGCGACCCTTGTTATCGGGCCAGAACCTCATTCCCACCGGATCCATCAGGTCTTTTCTCTGGAGATCAACCTCCTGGAGGCCGATCTCATCTCCGTAGTAGAGGAAGGGCGTGCCGCGCATGGTCAGCAGAAGCATGAGCGCGCAGCGCACCTTTCTCTCGTCCCCGAGGCACCAGCGCGTGGCCAGGCGGCCTACGTCGTGATTCGATGCCGTCCATACCGGCCAGCTCTCCTCGGGAAGCAGGGACTCGGTGAGCTCGACCACACCCTTTAGCTCAGAGGGTTCGAAGTCGGAGAAGACGAAGGGAAAGTTGAACGCGAGATTCAGCTCATCGCTCTCACCGTAGTAAGAAACCACCTTGGCCACGTCGAGCACGAATGTCTCACCGACGAGAACCCGCTGGGGATCGTACTCGTCACTCAACAGACGCCAGCGCTTGATGACGTCGTGGCCTTCCGGCCGATTCATGTTGTACAGAGGCTGCTGTCCTATACGTCTTACCCTATCCGGGTCAGCTTCGGTGGCGGGGAGGTTGTCGCGCAGCTCCTTGTCCTTGATCATGGAGTGCGCCACGTCGATGCGGAAGCCTGCTACGCCGCGGTCGAACCAGAATTTTAGAACGTCGTCGATTTCGTCGCGGACGTCGTCGTTCCACCAGTTAAGGTCCGGCTGGTGGCGCAGGAAGTTGTGCAAGTAGTACTGACCGCTGCGCTCGTCGAGCTCCCACGCCCCCTCGCCCCCGAAGACGCTCACCCAGTTGTTGGGTGGCGACCCATCGTCCTTGGGATCGGCCCACACGTAATAGTCCCGGTAGGTCGAATCGCGCCCGGTCAGCGCATCCTGAAACCAGGGATGCTGATCGCTCGTGTGATTGGGAACGAGGTCGTAGAGCACCTTTATCCCGCGCGCCGAAGCCTCTCGAACGAGGTCATCGGAGTCCTCCAGAGTCCCAAGCTCTGGGTGGATACTCTTGTAGTCGGAGACGTCGTAACCCCAGTCCATGTTGGGTGACATCATCACCGGGTTGATCCAGATGCCGTCTATTCCTAGCCACTGGAGATGATCGAGGCGCTCGATGATGCCTCTGAGATCTCCGATGCCGTCGCCGTTCGAGTCGGCGAATGAGCGTGGATAGATCTGATAGAGGACGCCGTCCCGCCACCACACCCTGGAGTCCAAAGCCATATGACCCTCCTTTCTCGACGGCTCAGGCGGGCGGTCTACCGCGTCTAGCGATGTCGCCCAGCCATCGGGCGCTCGACTTAGGAGTGCGCTCCTGAGTATCTCGATCGACTGCGATCAAGCCAAATGTAGGCTCGTAACCGAGCGCCCACTCGAAGTTGTCCAGAGCCGACCAGTAGATATAGCCACGTACGTCGATTCCGTTCTGAATACATGAGGACACGCCCTGGAGCGCTTGCTCGACGTATGCAATCCTCCTGGAATCGTCGGCCGTCCCTATTCCACTCTCTGTCACCAGAACGGGAAGGTTGCCGGTTACCTCGGTCGCCCGCCTGATCGTCGCCGCCAAGGATTGCGGATAGAATTCATAACCCATGAGCGTCAGCTCGGCACCCTCCTCCGGCCCCACCAGCCCCCGGGGACCGACGCGCTCACGACTGTAAGTCTGAACACCTATAAAATCGTCTCCCCCGACGCTGTCCAGGAAAATGTCCTCTGAGCGAGCCCTGAGGGAGTCGAGCATGTCATCGCCGCCTTCAACAGGCTGGTAGTCGCGCATCGCCAGAGTCAACCCAACCGGGGCATCGTGAACTACAGACTTGATCGCGTCACGACCGCGCTGATGAGCGAGCACGAAGTTATCGTTGGCGCGGTCGCGGGCTGCGGCGCTCATGAGTCCGGGCGCGAAGCGGCCCTGCTCGTAGCCGATCTCGGCGACGATGTTCGGTTCGTTTATCGTACACGCCACCCCGATGAGGTCGCCCATATGAGCCGCGGCACGTTCACAGTAACGAGCGAAGCGATCTGGGGTGGATGAGCTCTCCCAACCCCCTCGAGCGGCCACCCAGCGAGGCGACGTGAAGTGGTGAAACGTTACGACGGGAGTAATGCCGTGCTCCCGACAGCACGACAGCATGCGCCGGTAGTGTTCGAGCTGAGCCCTGGAGAACTCCCCCTCCTCAGGCTCGATGCGGGCCCACTCGATCGAGAACCGGTAGGCATTAAATCCCAGGTCGGAGAACATCGCTATGTCTTCGGGATAGCGATGATAGTGATCGCACGCATCCCCGGAGGGTTCCCGGCACGGCGTGCCTGAAGCATGCTCCCAGGCCCACCAGTCGGTGTTGGTATTACCCCCCTCGACCTGATGAGCCGACGTTGCGGTGCCCCAGATAAAGCCCTCGGGCCATTTTGCTATTTTACCGCTCCCGCCGTTAGGCCGGACACGATCTTACGTTGGAAGAACAGGACCAGAATGACCAAGGGAGCAGTGAGAATGATCGACGCTGCCGCCTGAGCACCGTAGTCGGTTGTGTACGTCGAGGCGAACTGAGGGATCACGACCGTTGCGGGTTGGACGGTCTCGTCAAACGACAGAGTGTTGGCGAACAAGAACTCGTTCCAAGCGAAGATAAAGGTAAGCAGGCCGGTGGTGACGATTCCGGGTATCGATAGCGGCACCGTGACCTTGAAGAACGCCTGCCAGATGTTGGCCCCATCCATCTTGGCAGCCTCCTCGAGGTCTTCCGGAAGCTCACGGAAGTAGGCGACGAGAAGATAGACGGTCAGCGGAAGAGCAAACAGCACGTCGGGGATGATGATCCCCCAGTACGTGTTGATAAGCCCGAGTTTCTGGAACAGCAGGAACAGCGGAGCGATGATGGCTACCGCAGGAAAGAAGGTAATCGCCAGTACAAGGCTCAGCGTGGGCTTGTTCCCGTAGAAGGTGATGCGGGCCAAAGCGTATGCGGCCATGCTGCCCACCACCAGACATATCGCCGTTGTTATGCCTGCAATGACTAACGTGTTGGCAAGTCCCGCCTTGAAGATGGGGTCGATGAACACCGTCTCGAAGTTGACAGGGCACGGTACCTCGATACCGGCGAACAGGGGACACTTTCCCGCAGTCAGGGACTTGAACGAGATGCTCTCTGGCAGCAGCGTCGGAGGACTGGCGAACAGCTCGGAACTCGAGATCAGGCTCATCTTGAGCACCCACAACAACGGAAAAAGGGTGACGAAGGCGAATAACACGACGGTCAAGTAGAAGCCGATCGCGTGCAGCGGGCTGGTGAACGGTTTATTGCGCATCTCTACGCCTCCTGCGCCCGGGTCCCAAGGACCTTAATGAAAACGGCAGCGATCAGCAAGGAGCTAAGGAAAACGAACACCGCCGCTGCGTTTCCGACCGAGAGGTTGAGCTGGCTGATGCGCACGAACTTGAACGTATAGACGGACAACGAGTCGAGCGAGCGGTCGGTGAGGGCCCAGAAGAGGTCGTAGACCCGCCATGCATCGAGCGTCCGGAACAGCAGCGCCACCATGATGGCAGGTTTGAGCAACGGCAGTGTCACACGCGTGAACTGTTGCCACTTGGTGGCGCCGTCGACTCGGGCGGCCTCGTAGACATCCAGGGAAATCACCTGGAGTCCCGCGAGCAGTAGCAGAGCGACAAATGGCGTCGTCTTCCAAATATCCGCGATGATCGCCCCGATCAGGACCGCGGTCGTGTTGGCGAGAATAGGCCCGTCGACGAGCCCGAGCGAATCGGCGATATAGGCGAAGATACCGACCTGGTCCGTGTACATCAAGCGCCACATGATTCCCGACACCACGGTGGGAAAGGCCCACGGCACAATCGCTATGGCGCGTGCGGCTCCTTGCCCCACGAAGCCGCGGTTCAGCACCAGGGCGATACTGAGGCCGAGGATGAACTCGCCCGCGACGCTGGCGATGGTGAACACCGCGGTGTTGAACAAGGCGGCATAGAACTCGGGGTCGGCGAACAGGGTGGCGTAGTTGCCAAGACCCACGAACGTCCATTCGCCGGGTAGGATCCGCCACAGGCTGAGATAGATCGCGTACGCGATCGGTCCCGCCGCGATCAACAGTACGATGATCAGAGTCGGCAGCACCATGACGTAGCCGGTGCGCTTGTCCGAGTCCCCGAACTCGCCCTTGATCGATCGCCAGGGAGTGGCTATTCCCCTGGATGGTGCCCTCTCAGTAGCAACACTCACAATCCTGTTCCCCCCTTTCGGCGCTAGCCGAGGTTGAAGGTCTGCGCGGCGACGTCAGCGATGCGCTCCAGCTTGTCATTCAAGGTGCCGATGGCCTCCTGCGGCGGAATGTCTCCCTTAAGAGTCCCCGTGAAAGCCTGAGCCAGGTCCAGGGACATGTCCGAGTAGAACGGGTTGGCGCTGGGGCGAGGTTTTGTCGAATCGAACGAAGACCGTCCCAGCTCCATAACCGGCTGCGCCTTGAGCAGCTCCTTGTCCTCGAACAGCGACTTGCGCCCCGGGATGTACCCGGCATCGATGGCAAACATCTTCTGGATCTCGGGCCGGCTCATCCACTGGATGAACTCCCACGACTGCTCCTTTTTGTCCGAGAAGGAGTTGATGCAGAAGTCCCAGCCGCCCAAAGTGGCGTAGCCCTGATCGCCCGCGTTGACCACCGGAAGATGCGCCACCCCTACCCATTCGGGCTTGAGCACCGATCCCGCCGCTGCCCCTCCGGTGGCGACCGCGTAGCCGTAGGGCCAGTTGCGCACGAACACTGCCTCGCCCGAAATGAACACGGTGAGCGACTCCGTCTCCTTGTAGGTCACCACGGCAACGGGTGCCACGCCCGAGGAAATGTTGCCAACGGCGCTCTCGTAGCCGGCGGTCGCCTCCGGGCTTCCGATCAATACCTTTGAAGGATCGCTGGGGTCCAGGATGTCGCCCCCCGCGTTCCAGATGTATTCGCACTGATTGCACACACCGCCCTCGTACTCGGCGCCCTGGAACACGAAGCCATACGGGATGTTCTCCTGCTCCTGGACCTTCTTGGCCTGGCTGATGAGCTCGTCCCACGTCTTCGGGGGCTTCAGCCCCGCCTTGTCGAGCAGGTCCTTGCGGTAGTAGAGCAACCCTGCATCGGAATACCAGGGAACACCGTAGATCTTTCCCTTGTAGACGCTGGTCTCGATCG
>JBPCPZ010000089.1:0-3876 GCA_050998655.1 Actinomycetota bacterium | reverse complement strand
GCCACGGGAGCCTGAGTGGATCATCACGCAGACCTGGTTCTGGAACACGCCCATGACCTCCGCCGCCTGTGGATCGCGCACTTCGTCGACCACCTGGACCTCGAGGAAGTGGTTACCGCCACCGAGGCTCCCGAGCTGCCCCAAACCTCGCTCCCTCGCTCGCTCGGAGAGGTGCTCGGGCTGCGGATCGGCGAGGGGGCCGGCGTCCTCGGCGAGCTCGACGTCCTCGTCCCATCCCGCCCCCCGGCCCACTGCATAGGATGCTCCCTCACGCAGCACGCGATCGAGGCCGTCCTCATCCAACGGCATGCGTCCCCGGCCCCCCGTCCCGCGCGGCACCGCCCGGCCCAGCGCCGTCACCAGATCGTGGAGGCGGGGCTTCATGTCTTCCTCGAAGCTCAGTTCGGTGCGCAAGAGCCTCACTCCGCAACCGATGTCGAACCCCACTCCCCCGGGAGACACGACTCCGTCCGAATCCACGGCCGTAGCTGCCACCCCGCCGATGGGAAAACCGTAACCCCAGTGGATGTCGGGCATCGCGCAGGCCGCCCCCACGACTCCCGGCAGCGTCGCCATGTTGGCGACCTGTTCCGCGGCGCGGTCCTCGAGCGCCTTGTGGAACAAGCTTTCAGTGGCAAATATGCGGCCCGGGACTCTCATCCTCTCTCGATAGCCGATGGGCAGCTCCCAGACTGCGTCGCCGACCCGGAACGGCTCCGTCGAAGTGGTCACCGAGCCGCTGCGCGTTCCCGAGCCTCCATCCCTCAACGATACGGGCACGAAAATTGTCTGGCGTGCGGTTGCACCCTCGTCCATAACGCGGCCGACCGGTACAGGGACGTCTTCTGGGTGTCGTCGCCGGAGGCGAGGCATTCGGAGACCTCGCCCGGAAGCACAGGGGGCAATGCCTGACCCACCGCATGGTTGGATTGGTTTCATCGGCAACGAGCCATGTGTGGGGACCCTCTGGTGCGTCTCAGATGTCGAGATATACGGTGGCTACCCACCCACCTGGGCGGCGAGCG
The DNA here is from genome assembly GCA_050998655.1 of Actinomycetota bacterium. Taxonomy (GTDB): domain Bacteria; phylum Actinomycetota; class CADDZG01; order CADDZG01; family WHSQ01; genus JACDAL01. Next base: position 2,851 of record JBPCPZ010000089.1, on the reverse strand, counting down.
ACCTCTAGCTGATGGTAGGTGACGGCTTTGACCTGTACTCCCTGGGCCGGGTCTCGAAGCTCTCTCAGGGTTACACAACCCCGGCAGGAGCCGGCGCTCACCGAGGCGATTCGCACCCCGCCAAGCGCACCGCCGCGGCTGTCGAAGTGATAGAGGGTCTCCGCGAGCCAGTCGACCAGTAGCCCCTCGAGGTCGGCTGCTTCCACCTCAATCGAGATCTCCTCACCCGGGCCGGGTAGCCACGTGCCGGCGATGTCCGCGACAGCCTCTGTCGCGGCGGCAAACAGGTCCTCAAGCGTGGCGCCCCATGCCTTCAGCCCGATGTCGGCGGTATGCTCCAGGATCTCGAAGCGCCGCGCCAAAGGGGGCCGGGTCAGGGAGTTTCGGGCTTGGGAGGTATCTCGAGGTCGAAGCCGACCGGCAACTCCGTGGTGTCCGCGATGCCGTTGAACTCGGCGAGGAAGTCGTCATAGTCGACGTCGCCGTAGTAGTCGACGGCGATCTCCTGGAGCGTGTCTCCGGGCTGAACCGTGTAAGTCCTGGTCTGCTCTCTTTCAGTGGGGGCAGGCGTCTCAGTGGCGGTGGGGTCTGGCTCCGCGGCCGCTTCCAGCTCTTCGACTTGAGCCTGGGCGTCCAGCAGCTGTTGCCGGGCGTCGGCCACTTGTGCCTCGAGCTGTTGGGAGTTTTCCTCGGACTGCGCGAGCTCCGCCTCCAAGACCCCGACCCGGGCGTCCGAGCTTTGCCTGGGGGCCAGCAGGTAGCCGGCGATGAAAGCAGCAGCCAAGAAGGCCACGAGAGCGGCGATCCGCACCCACAGGATGCGCGTGTGAGCGGCCTCCTCCTCAACGTCCAACTCCTCAGAGTCTGGAGGACTCGGGGATTCGAAGCTGTCGTCCGACCGCTGCCTCATTCGTGGCCATCCCGTTAGCTGGTACATAGTGCCGAGGCACAGACTAGCTCACAGAGATCGGGAATTTTTGGACGGGCTGCGACCGACCGACCGTATCCTCGATGGAGCGCGTAGCGCCGCAGACGTGGAAAGATCGATCCCGCGGCCGCCCTCCGACGCCTCAGCCTTTGGTTCGGAACTGCCTCAGCGTATTCAAGTCGAGGCTCGTCACGAAGCGGCGCACGGCCCGCCCCGACCTGCGCAGATCAGTCCGCGACATGTTGGCTACGGTGTCGGAGGGGTCGTGGTAGTTGGGCTCTATGCCGGTCCACATGAACGCGCCCGGGATCCCGGCGAGCTCGAACGGCCCGTTGTCGGAGCAGTCGCAGGTGGTGCGGTAGACGACGTTGTAGCCTGCCCGCTTCAGACGCCGGTACAAAGTTCGCGCCACCACCGGGTGCCCAATTCCGGCAGTGCCGATGATCAGTGGGCGGCCGTCGGCGACCATGTCCACCGACACCATGCCGGCAAGCCTCCGGCGTCCCTTCTTCCCCAGACGCCTCACGAACACGTGCGAGCCGACGTGATGGATGCCGTTCGAGCCGTATTCCTCCGAGCCGAACGCCACCAGGCGAACGTTGCGTACGTGTCTTCGCCCCGCCAGAGCGCGCGCCAAGTCGATGAGGATGGCAACGCCCGAGGCGTTGTCGTTCGCTCCCGGCGCACCGGCCACCGTATCCATGTGTGCTCCCAGTACCACCGGGTAACGACGAGCCCCCGGCCACCACGCGACCACGTTCCTCGACGACCCGCCGTCGACCGCGAAGCGCTGAACGTTGGTGACGTAGCCCTTGTCCCTAAGTCTTCGTCTGAAGTAGCGCGCCGCGCTCATCTCCGCATGAGTCCCTCTCACGCGCGGCCCGATCCTGCCGGCGAGGCGGCGCACGTGGCGCATGGCGTAGAAGGTGGAGAATGGCCTTATGCCTCGGTCGGCGGCCCTTGCCGAGTGAAGCGGCTCCGGAGTCGGAGCGGCAGGAATCGCTCCGGCTTCGAGCATCAGTAACCCGACCAACAGCGTCAGTAGCGCACGTCTGACCACGGCCTTACAGTAGCCGCAATGGCACGAGAAAAAGCACCCAAAGCGCCTATTCCCACCGGGTGGATGGAAAGAGGCGCGCGCCTAGCAGGCCAAACCGGCCTCTCGGCGGCGCGTTTCGTGGGCACGCGCTTCAAGTCGTTTGCCTCACCCGACCGGGCTCAGGAATACCTCGATGGCTTCCACGAGCAGACCGCCCGCCAGCTCGTCGAAATGCTCGGTGAGATGAAGGGGGCGGCAATGAAGGTGGGCCAGCTCGCGTCCTTCTACGAGCTGTCGGACTCAGGTGAGCTCCAGACTTACCGGGATGCTCTCACGATGTTGCAGAACTCGGCGCCTCCCATGGACGGCAGCGCTTCTCGCAAGGTCATAGAGGATGAGTTCGGCGCCCCTGCGGACGAGATCTTCTCGAATTTCGAGGATGAGGCTGTGGCCTCGGCCTCGATCGGCCAGGTGCACCGGGCCGAGCTGAAGACCGGTGAAAAGGTGGCAATCAAAGTCCAATATCCGGGCGTCGACGAAGCGGTGCGCGCAGACCTCAAGAATGTCTCGGCGCTTACCAAGCTGGCGGTTGCGATCGCTCCCAACATGGATCCCAGCGAGGTCGCGCGCGAGGTAAAAGAGCGAGTCTTGGAGGAGCTCGACTACAAGCGCGAGGCCTCCAACCAGATGCGCTTTCACGAGCTCTTCAAGGGGCATCCGTTCATCGTCATCCCACGCGTCTACCCGGATTACTGCCGCACGAGGGTGATCACACAGGAGTTCATCGAGGGCGAGTCGTTTCTTTCCGCGCTCGAATGGGACAAGGCAGACAGGGACCGGCTGGGCGAGATCGTGTTTCGCTTCTTCTACGGCAGCCTCAACCG
>JBPCPZ010000047.1:0-9857 GCA_050998655.1 Actinomycetota bacterium | reverse complement strand
GCTGATCGAGGCCCAGCTCCGCTGCGATCTCCGAGATGCGCCGGCTCCCGTTCACGAGTGACACGAGGTTCCATTCGCCGATGGTGAACAGAATCGAGCCTTGGGCGACCCCGCCGCGTGGCGCTCGGAGCACTGGAACCATCGCTCCGAGCGCGGTTGTGCACCACTCGATCAACTCGTGAACATCACACAGGACGCGCGGCGAAAGGACTTGAAGTCCGCTCTCGAACACGAACTCCTCGCCCTCCATGTGAAACAGTAGAAAAACGACCTCCCGAATCTGCTTGTTGACCACGGCATCGAAATCTTCGCGATCTACGAGGTTCCACTTGAACAGGACCGATTCGAGACTCTCTCCCTGCTCCGCGCAGTAGTCGAGCGCGCGGTCGAGGTCCTCCTCCGATAGTTTCTGCGCACGCACCAGCCTGCTTCCGAGTCCCTCTCTCGAAAAGCTGGACTCGACGGCGTAGATCCGGCCATCCGCGAAATAGACGTGGTTGGGCACCGAAGAGACGATGACGGTAAGCCTTCCGGTCTTGACGCAGCGCGCCAACAACCAAAAGACTTCCGGAAGCCCGAAGTCGGCCAGATTTCCCCTTAACACCAGGGGGAGTATGCCATAATCAGCCAGGCCCAGATAGGAACCGGAGCCCTTGGGTCGACGCAGCGATCGGCATCGCCAGATCTACATCGGCCGGCTACAGGATCGTCAACACACGACCGAGCAGGTCGGTCAAAACGAAGGGCTACGGGGCACGAACTTGCGAGGGGCGACACCGGCATCCGCTACCGGCATCGGGCGACAGGCTAGCGCGTTCTTCCTGTCCCTCATGTTCGTCCTCCTCTTCGCTCCGCACAAAGCGGGCGCAAGCGCTCGGGCGGAAACCGACGTCAATCCCTTGATGATTCGAACCGTGCCGCGCTTGGAAGGGGTTGCGGTGTCGGTGGACGGAAGGGTTTATGAGACAGATTCCCATGGGCTGATGGTCATTCCGTTGCCGCGCGATGGTGTCTACGAACTTCGGCTGCAAACACCCGAAGTTAGAGTGCCGGGGAGAAAACTGAGTTTTGCGATGTGGTCGGACGGAAACGAAAACATAGCTCGCGATGTCAAGGTCGTCAGGTTCGTCCTGGTGGAGATTGCGTTCGAGGAGAGCTACCCGCTCAACTTCACCGATGAAGGAGGCCCCCCCCTCGACATCGCCGCGGTCTCATCGGCCACCTTCGTCGACGACCTCGGTAAGAGGCACAGGACCATTCCTGCTCAGGACCCCTGGCTGCAAGCCACGAGGATCCACGATCCGGGAGTTGGCTTCGAGAAGGAAAGGATCCGCTATCGGCTGGAACGGGCGGTGGTGGGTGGTGCCGACGCCGCGCCCGAGCCCCCGGAGGTGCTGGTGGGGGATTCTGTTAAACACTGGCGCGTCCCTTTGGAGCTACATTCCCTCTCTGTTAGCGTCACCGATGCATTCTTGCGAGGGCCATCGGGAGCGGCGCTCAGCGTGCAGTTCCCGGACGGGCACCTCGAGCGCAAGGCGCTCAAGCAAGGCCGAGCGAAGTTAGAGGGGCTTGCTGCCGGCAGCTACCGGATCAGAGCGGAGGGCGATGGGATCTCAAGGTTCAAGAGCGTCGCGGTTGACGGGCCCGCCGTCGCCTCCATCAGGCTGTTGAGCTGGCTCGACATTCTGCTTGTGACTCTCGTGGGGGCGATAGTCACCGCCGCGTTGTTGCAGCTGGCTAAGCTGCCCGAATTGCAGCCACGTCTCGCGATGCTCAAATTGTCGAGACGGCGGGGGCGTCATTCGATGACGATGGCCGAGGACAGAGACGATGAAGACGGGTTCTCTGCGGGCCGGCTCGAGCTCACCGACCTGCGCGAGCGTGAGCCGGCCGAAAGACGCGAGCGTGAGCCGGCCGAAAGACGCGAGCGTGGGCTGGCCGAAAGTCGCGAGCGTGAGCTGGCCGAATTGCAGGAGAGCCTGGGGGCGGCGCGCGCCGAGCGTGGTGCCATCGAGGACCAGCTCAAACGCGTGCTCACCGACCTCTTGCGGATACAGGACGGCAGGACGCAGGAATCGGATGTCCGCGAGCGCCTCGAGGGCGAACGCGATGGCCTCCTGGAGCAAGCGGAGCAGAGAAGGCGCGACGCCGAGCACGCCCGAGAGGAAGCGCAGAGACTCCGGGATCAGCTCGAAGGCACTCGCTGGTCGCAGCTCCTGCATAGCGAAGGGGCCTCCGGGAGCAACGAACTGGCGTCCCAGCTGGAGGGTTACCGGCGCAACGTCAACCAGCTCGAGGGGGAACTCCAGCGCGTACAACGGGAGCTACAGGAGGAACGGGCGGCGAAGCAGGTCATGCGCTCCGAGCTCGAGAAAAGACGGCTGCAGCTCGAGAATCTATCGCGCGAGAAGGAGCTGGTGACGAAGAAGCTCGTGCGCGCCGAGCAGCAGCTCGAGCTAATCGAGGGCATCCGCACAGAGCGGGACGACCTGCTGGCGCAGCTCGAATCCCAGGACCAGGCGGGCGAGAGAATGGCGGCGTCATTTCAGAGCTTGCTCGAAAGGCTTTCCAGCGAGTCGCGCGTAAGAGGGCCGCGGCGCCCGAGCCGCGAGTCAGACTCGGGACCACCGAGGGGCTCCCCCTAACCAATCCTCCAACCCAGAACGTCGAGTGGTGGCAGGATGACCATATTGAGAATCTCACCACCACTCGGCAATCAGCTACCGGCGCTAGGCTCCCGATATGGCGTCGAGGACGTTGAGCCGGGCGGCCCGACGAGCCGGGGGGATGGCGGCGATCACGCCCGCCACTCCGGCCACCACCACGTAAGCGATGAGCTGGCCCGCGGGCAGTGAAAGTCGAGAGACACCCTCGTCTTTCAGGGCCGTTACCAACGCCCAACCGAAGAAGACACCAATCACTAGCCCCAACACCGCCCCGATGACCGCCTCCCAGCGGATCATCGATCGAGCCTGCCGCCTCGACATGCCGACGGCGCGGAGCAGGCACAGCTCTCGAGTGCGCTCGAAGACGGCGAGAACCAGCGAGTTGGTGATGCCCAACAGGGCGATCCCCACTTCGCAAACAATGCCCTCTCTTTGGTGGCGACGATAAATGTGCTTCCGCCCCCCGAGCCGATGTCGGGGCCAAGCGTGCGGAGCTCATGCGCGGTTCCCACCGCCACAATCGTTTCGTCCCGGGCCACCAAATCGCCAGGTGCGCGGCACAGTCCTTCGTCATTTTGCGACCCCACGCTTAGTCCGCCACCGTGACCCATCACCTGACCTTCGCACCTAGAATGCCTGGGGTGGGCCCGTTGGAAGGCTTGCGGAAGGGGTGTAGCAATGGAACTAAGTACTGGGGCACCTGCCGGTCAAGCGTCCGCGATCGTCATCATGAGCCGCGATCCCCATGATCTCGGACTCGTCTCCGGGGAGATACGCAAGCGTTACGCGGCCGACTACCGGGTCATCTCGACGACCGAACCGCAGTTCGCCCGCCACGAGCTCGAGAACCTCAAGAAGGTGGGTGTCGAGACCGCGCTCGTGATCGCCGGATACGGCCCTTCCGATCCAGATGCGATCGAGTTTCTCATCGGGGTGCGGTCGTTGTGCCCCCGGGCAAAACGCATCGTGGTGATCCGCTGGGGAGACTTCGGCGCCGCCGATCCCGTCTTCGATGCCCTCACCGTGGGCCACATTGACCACTGGCTAATGCGCCCAGAGCATTCTCCGGACGAGGAGTTCCACCGCTCGGTGACCGAGTTCCTGGAGGATTGGGCCGCAGCGGCTGGACGAGGGTTCGAGGCGGTGCGCATCATCGGAGAAGACTCCTCTCCTCGCAGCCACGAGCTGACCGATGCGTTTGGTCGCAACCACATTCCCTATCGTTTCTACAACTCGGCGTCCGCACCGGGACGCCATCTGCTATCGGAAGCCGGGCTAGAGGAACCAGATCTGCCGGTGGTCGAGCTCAAGTTCTCGACACCACCAGTGGTGCTGCAGGACCCCTCCGACATGGAGATCGCAGACGCCTTCGGGCTCATGAAGCCGTTGTCCTCAGACGATCGCTTCGACGTAACGATCGTCGGCTCGGGGCCTGCTGGATTGGCGGCCGCGGTCTATGCCTCGTCGGAGGGGCTCAAGACCCTGGTCGTCGAGCGGGAGGCGGTGGGCGGACAGGCGGGCACGAGCTCGCTCATTCGCAACTACCTCGGCTTCCCCAAGGGAGTGAGCGGCACCAAGCTGGCGTTCAGCGCGTATTTGCAGGCATGGTCCTTCGGGACGACCTTCCATTGGATGAGAGAGGTCACCGGGCTTTCTGCCGACGGTGACGACAGGGTGGTGTCGCTCTCCGACGGAACCACCGTCCGCAGCCGTTGCGTAATCGTCGCCTCCGGCGTCGCTTACCGGCGGCTGAACATCGCCTCGCTTGATGCACTGCAGGGCCGGGGCGTCTTCTACGGCGCGGCGGTGGCCGAGGCCCAGGCCATGAAGGGCTGCGAGGTCTTTGTTGTCGGCGGGGGTAACTCGGCAGGACAGGCCGCTTTGCATCTCGGTAAGTTCGCCTCTCATGTAACCGTCCTGGTCCGAGGCGCAGATGTTGCGGCAAGCATGTCGAACTATCTTGTGCAGGAGATCTCGTTCAATCCCAACGTCGACGTGAGGCACAACGTTGAGGTCGTGGGAGGAGGCGGGGAGGGCGCTCTGGGACATCTCACACTCAAGGATCGTGATTCGGGGAACATCGAGGAGGTGCCCGCGGGGGGTCTTTTCGTATTGATCGGCTCTCAGTCGGGCACCCAGTGGCTGGCGGACACGGTGCAGCGTGACGATTGGGGCTTCCTGGTCACAGGCGGCGACGAGCTGATGATCGACGCGCACGATTCGTGGCCGCTGGAGCGAGGCCCGATGTTGTTCGAAACCAGCATGCCTGGTGTGTTCGCGGCGGGAGACGTGCGGCGCGGCTCGGTCAAGCGCGTCGCTTCCGCAGTGGGGGAGGGCGCGATCGCGGTGCGAATGATCCACCTCTACTTGGAGATGAAGAGCAGAGAACAGGAGGCCGCGCACATCGGAGCTCGCAATGCCGCAGGCTGAAAGTCAAGAGGTCGGCATCAGAGAGCTGTCCGGCGGCATGCGACGCCTGCTGTGGATAGCAGGCTTTCTCGTGCTTCTCGCGGGGAGCACATTGTTCATCCTCACCGAGCAGACGGAGTCGTTCTTTGCGTGGACGATCGACCTGCCGCTTACGGCCGCCTTTCTCGGAGCCGGCTACTGGTCGAGTGTGGCGTTCGAGTGGCTGGCCGCGCGCGAGCGCACCTGGATATATGCACGCATCGCTGTGCCGAGTGTGTTCGTGTTCACGACTCTTACGTTGATCGCGACTCTGATTCATCTCGAGCTCTTTCATCTGGGAAGCTCGTTCCCATTTCGGACCCAAGCGATTACATGGGCCTGGATCGCCATCTACGCAAGTGTCCCCGTGGCTATGGCATGGTTGTGGATCACACAAAGCCGGGTGCCGGGAAGCGACCCGGCGCCGACCGCCCCACTCCCTCGCGCGATCTGGACGACGCTTGTGTTTCATGCCGCGGCGATGTTGCCGCTGGGGGCCTATCTCTTCTTACTGCCCGAGCGCGCGCTCTCCTTGTGGCCGTGGGCGCTGACTCCATTGACGGGTCGAGCGGTGGGGGCCTGGGTCTTCTCGGTCGGGATCACCGCTGCTCAAGCCGCATGGGAGAACGATCTCGAGAGGATGCGCATCGCAGCATTCGGCTATGTGGGTCTGGGGGTCCTGCAGCTTCTTGCCTTGGCGCGTTATCTGCAGGTGCCGGAGTGGACGGATGGCCGTGCGCTTGTTTATGTAGTGGTGCTGATCAGCATGGTCGTAACGGGGGCCGCAGCATTGGCTCGACGTCCCGGGGCGCACGCTGAGGGCTGATCGTCACGCGTCGGACAGCTTGACTCCCGGTCGTTGTTCGAGCATGTCCTCGGCGCCTATCACTACGCGCGTCCCGGTTGCAATGTAGAGCACGCTGATGTTGCGACCGTCCTCTTGGAAGGGTCGCAGGGCTTCGGCGATAGCGCCCGGCCGGTCCCCGACCTCGACGACGTCGACCTGTTGCTGCGCTGCGACCTCGAAACCCGCCGCTTCGACTGCCGACTGAGCTCCGGGTCCGTCATCGGTGAGGACGTGGATATACCCCCACCTTTCTCCGCGGCGGAGATCTCCGCACATCCCGTCTACATTGACTCCCGCGCCGGCGATTGCATCAAAGAGGGCCAGCGCGGCGCCGTGGCGATTGGGTACGATGACTCGGAGATCCGTTTTCACTGCCCCAGCTCCTCTCTCTCGAGGCTACGAGATTCTCAGGATGCTACTTGGCCGAACGAGCCCTGTGTCGGGCGGAAGGTCGAGGTGGCGCAAACCGCGGAGGCCGTTTCTGGGCAGATCCGAGGGGGAGCTTGGTGGCCTCTCGTCGGTGACAATGGGCGCGATGCGACTGCCCGTGATGCCCCCGGTCAAACCGATGCTCGCCAAGCCGGTCAAGGCCCTCCCGGAGGGTTCGATGAGCTTCGAGCCGAAGTGGGACGGCTTTCGCTCGATCATCTTCCGGGACGGCGACGAGGTCGAGATCGGCAGCCGCAGGGAACGGCCGATGACCCGCTACTTCCCCGAGCTCGTCGAGGCGATGCTCGTCAACCTGCCCACGCGCTGCGTCGTGGACGGCGAGATCGTGCTGATCGGAGCCGCCGGCGACCGGCTCGACTTCGAGCTGCTGCAGCAGCGCATTCATCCCGCGACCAGCAGGGTGAAGCTGTTGTCGGGGCAGACCCCGGCGCGCTTCGTGGCCTTCGACTTGCTCGCCCTCGGCGACACCGACTGGACGAAACGGCCCTTCGCCGAGCGGCGCGCCGCTCTGGAGAAGGCGTTGTCCCCGGCCCGGCCCCCTATCCACCTCACCGCCACCGCGACCGATCGCGCGGTCGCTCAGAAGTGGTTCGAGGAGTTCGAGGGCGCGGGGCTCGACGGCGTCATCGCCAAGCCGCTCGACGGCATCTACCAGCCCGACAAGCGGGTGATGCTCAAGATCAAGCACGAACGTAACGCCGACTGCGTGGTGGCCGGCTACCGAGTGCACAAGAGCGGCGCCGGCCGGATCGGGTCGCTGCTGCTGGGTCTCTACAACGACGACGGCCAGCTCGCGAGCGTCGGGGTCATCGGCGCCTTCCCGATGGCCCGGCGCAAGGAGCTGTTCGACGAGCTGCAGCCGCTGGTCACCACCTTCGAAGGGCACCCGTGGGCGTGGGCCGAGCAGGAGGCGGGACGCCGTACCCCTCGCAAGGCGGAGGGCAGCCGCTGGGCGGCCGACCGCGACCTCTCGTTCACTCCGCTGCGCCCGGAACGGGTGGTGGAGGTCCGCTACGACCACATGGAGGGGGTTCGCTTCCGTCACACCGCCCAGTTCGTGCGCTGGCGTCCCGACCGGGAGCCGGAGTCGTGCACCTACGAGCAGCTCGAAGAGCCGGTCAAGTTCGACCTCGCCGACGTCCTCGGTGCGGGCCGGAGCTAGGCGAGCCCCACCGCCCGCTCGTGAGTGTCACCAACCTCCACATAGCGGAGCTTTTGGGCCGGCGCGCCGACGAGGCCGAGGGCCACCGCCGGCGGGCCTACGGGCGCGCCTCCTCCGCAGCTCTGATGTGGCCCGCGGAAACGGCCGCCATCGCCGCTCGCTCCGAGTCGCTCGAAGCACTTGCTGGAGTTGGGCCCAGTCTCGCCCGCCGTATCGCGGGATGGCTCGAGCACCCGGAAGACGAGGTCGAGCCGCCACCGGCGCGCCGGGGCTTCCGGAGCTACGCATCGGCCCTCGAGCAGCTCCGTTCCCATGAGCAATGGCGCCACGAGCTGCGCGGCGACCTCCAGATGCATTCCACCTACAGCGACGGCAAGGCGTCGTTACGTGACATGGCGGTGGCGGCTGCAGCCCGCGGTTACGACTACATCTCGATAACCGACCATTCCCAGGGCCTGAAGGTAGCCCGGGGCATGGACGAGGCGGAGCTCTTGCGCCAGGGACGCGAAGTCGATTCTCTCAACGAAAACCTCGCTTCGGAGGGAATGGAGCTGCGAGTTCTGCGAGGCCTCGAGATGAACCTCGACACAGAGGGGGCCGGGGACATGGACCCCCAGAGCTTGGAGCCGCTCGATCTCGTGGTGGGGTCATTTCACTCCAACCTGAGGAGCACAGAGGACGAGACCCGCCGCTATCTCAGGGCGCTCGCCAACCCCCAGGTCCACATCCTCGGCCACCCCACCGCTCGACGCTTCAGCCGCCGGGCAGGGCTCAGGGCTGACTGGGACCGCATCTTCGATGCGGCCGCGCGTGCGGGAGTGGCGCTCGAGATCAACTCCCACCCCCACCGGCAGGATCTAAGCCTCGAGCTCTTGCGCAAGGGCAAGGACAGCGGCGCGCTGTTCTCGATCGGCACCGACGCCCACTCGACCGAGGAGCTCTCCTACATCGAGCTGTCACTGTCGGCGGTGCAGCTCGCCGGTAGCGAGCGGGAGCGGAGCATCAGCTTCTGGGAGCTCGACCGACTGCTGGAGTGGGCCGGGTCGAGGAGCGTCGGTAGTTAGGCTCCGTGGCCTGTGAGGGACCGAAACTTCTACTCGTTTCGCAGTGTGTGGTCGCTCGACTGCCCCCCCGCACACGCCTTCGAGCTTCTGCGTGAGGTGCCGGAGTTCACCAGTTGGTGGCCCGAGGTCAAGGAGGCTCGAGCGCTGGGAGGAGGTCGGTTCTCGATGCGGGCCCGGGCGCTGCTGCCCTACAGCCTGGCCTTCGTGGGGGAGCGGCGCATTGAGGACCCCGAGCTGGGGGTGCTCGAGATGTCGATGACCGGGGACCTAGAGGGCTTCTCTCGCTTCAGCATCGAAGAGTGGGGGCAGGGCTCCCGGATCGTGTTCGAGGAGCAGGTGCTCGCCACCAAGTCCCTGCTACGCCGACTGGCTCCGGTGGCTCGGCCCGTGTTCTGCGCCAACCACTGGGTGATGATGCGCCGGGGCCAGGCGGGGCTGCGGACCTACGCGGCGGGCTTCACCCGAGGCCGCGCGGCATCCTCGCCCCTTAGCTCAGGTGGTGAAACGCACAAGTTGTGACATCACCCACCGTTTCGGTGGTGAAACGCACTCGTTGTGCGAACCCTTCCGGCTTCCGACTCCAAACTTCTCGAACTACCGAGCTCCGGGCTGCCCCAGGGGCGTTCTGAACTGACGCCCCAGCGGGGCAATCCCGTAGCGGGCAGCACCGTCAGCCGGGACAGTGCCATCCTGGATCCTTGATGTCTCGTCGCGGCGTTACTGGACGCTGCACCCCTCCGGTGCGTCTACCGGAATAGTGAGACCGTCTGAAGGCGTCTTCGTGGGGAGAATCCATGTCGCATAGACGACTGCCTCTTCGGTGCCGCGATTCCGTACTAAATGAACGTTACCGTCCTCGACGAAGCTTTCACCCGTTTCGAAGGTCTCTCGCTCGCAGTTCGCTTCGATGTGCTGGACGCTCCCGGACGCGACCGTAACCAAGACAACGCCGGGATGCCTGTGCCAGCCGACGCTGCTCCCGGGCGGGAACGTGACCTTGGCGACCACGTGATCGGCACTTCCTTCGCGCTCTACCTCGACGCCCTGATGCTCGGCATCAAGGGATCCCACTGTGCCCCGCGCCAGCAAGGAGGCGATCGGGCTAGAAGGCGCTGCAAGGGCAGAACCAACAAACAACCCGAGAATGGCAGCCAATCCGACGATGACGTAATGCTTGCGCTTCATCTGATTCCCTTCAGTTGGTGGAGCAGAGTTTGGCC
>JBPCPZ010000156.1:0-10005 GCA_050998655.1 Actinomycetota bacterium | reverse complement strand
TCCCGTCACTCCGCGTCCCGTACGGGATTGCACCGCAAGCACAAAAACCCCTGGCCCGTGCCCGGCGCTTTTGCGCTCCGCTCCTTCTGCGGCATCGACTCCGCGTTAAACCTTCTTCTTGCGGCTCCCCGAAACCACGGTCTTGAATGACGTTCCGGGCTTGAAGGCGGGAACCTTGGTGGCCTTTACCTTGATGGCCTCGCCGGTCTGGGGGTTGCGCGCTTGACGAGCCGCACGCTGCTTGCGTGAGAAGGTCCCGAAGCCCGGGAGCGTGACCTTGTCCCCCTTCTTTACCTGCTTCTGGATCGTGTCCACGACTCCATCGACCACGTCGCCTACAACTCGCTTTGGTTCGCCCGTCGTCTTGGCGACCGAATCGATCAGCTCAGTTTTGTTCAATGCGCCTCCTCTTCTCAGCCCTCACATCGACCCTTCTGGGGGATTACCGGCTCACCATATAGGTTGTCGCCTGCCGGTCGTCGGATTTCCCTTGCCGGGTCTACAAAGTCGGCCCCCGAGGAAATTGATCAGGGGCCACCAGCGATGGGAGAAGCATCGGCGCGGGCGGCCACGGGTATCTCCGCGATTCCGGCGAGGCCCAGAAAGGTCGTGGGAACCGCTCCTCTGACGATGACCTCGACCCGGTCGGGCGCGATGGCCACCTCGGCCTTCAGCGGCAGGCCCCGCCTCTGCAACCACTCGGCCACTGAGTTGCGAGCGGCATTCTGGTCGAGCACCGCGACCTCGCCGCCGCTTGCGTAGTAGGCAGCTTCATCGAGCTCTGCAGCCGCCGCTAGAGCCGCCGCGTCGGCGCTGTTCTGCAAGCTCCGCCTAAAGAGAAACGCCCGCGTGCCGTCCACCGCCAGGCCGGTGATGGCAAACACGACCAGCGACAGGCCGATGACAAGCACCGTCGCCTGCCCTCGCTCGTTGGTTGCCTGGCTCATCACAAGCTTCGGTAGGGATCGACGCGCGCCACATGCCGGGAGGTGACCCAGATCGACGGCCCCGCCACCCGGCCCAGAAAGGGGGCCTGGAGAACCGTTACCGGGTACGACACCTCGACCTCCACGGCGGCACCACGCTCCAACCGCGGAATCGCCGTCCATGATGCGCGCGCCGTCGCGGGATCGATGCCGCCGTCTCTAAGGGCGCGCGCTACAGCGGCATCGATCGCCGCGGCCGCTAGGGCATCACTGGATGCTGTGGCCCCTTCGAAGCCGGCTTCACGAGCGGCCGCCGCAGTCGCGAGCGCGCTGCGATGGAGATCGGCCAGCACTCCCAGTGCCCATATCAGCGGCACCAGCAGCAGCATTCCCAGGAGCAGCGCCTCGATCAGAGCCTGGCCTCGCTGGTCTGAGAGCCTCATTCGGGCGCCTCCCTGCGTACCGATGTCGCCACCGAGCCCACCGGGATCCGTACGGGGACGACCCCGAAGCTCTTGAGCCGCCCGGTCACCCGAACGCGCACGATCGAGAGGTCGCCGACAGTTTGGACCGACACGGCCACTTCCATCTGCTCCACGAGGCCGCCGGCGGAGGACCTGACCACTTCTGAGGCCACGGTGCGCGCGTCATCCGCATCGCGCCCCAGCTCCACAGCCGCCCGCGCCCCCTCGTGAGCAGACGCCGCCACGACGTTGCGCGCATAGAGGACGAAGGCTACCTGTATCGCTCCGAGAACCAGCACTAGCAGTAAGAGAAGCGCAAATATGCTCTCGAGCAGGGCCGAACCGGCCTGCGCACCCTGCGCTCGGGCGGGCGGTACTGAGGCTAACAGCCGACGCTTCCGCACACCGTATCGAGCGCGCTTTCAACAATGCCGACCAGCCGGCCGCGCGCGACCGTCCATATCGCTACGACAAGAGCACTCGTCATAAGCACGATAAGCACCCAGCCTGGGACGTCTCCTCGCTCGTCCTCGAGCAAAGAGCAGATCCACGACCACACAAACCCCACCGCTTCTCCCTTCCTCATGCAGCTGGACAGTCCGCTACGGCGCCAATAGATCAAGAGATACGAGTCCGGGATAGAGTGTGTAGACCACTACCACCGGCATAATCAGAAACACCACTGGAAGCAGCATCAAGACCTCCCGTTTGCCTCCTGCTTCGAGCAGAGCGCGCCGACGCCCGTCTCGAGCGTCCTCTGCTTGTGCGCGCAACACATCCGCCAGCGGCGCTCCGCGTTCGATGCCGGTAACCAGGGCGTCGACGAATCGGGCAGTGGCCGGGCCCGGGACTCTTTGCCTCAAACCCTCGATGGCCTCTGTGACCGAGGCCCCGGCCCTCATCTCCGCTATCACTCCCGACAACTCTGCCCCGATGCCTGAGCCGAGGATCAGAGCGACACGCTGAAATGCCGCCGGCACCGATTCACCCGACATCAGCGCCAATGTCATCAAGTCGATGGCGGTGGGAAGTTCTTCGTCGAGAACCTCGCGACGACGCTCGACGGCACGGCTCAACAGCCAGTCCCAGCCGAGAAATCCGCAGGCGAACATCAACCCACTCAGAACCGGCAGCACGCGCACATCGAGGGTAGCCCCGGCAGCGGACGCTGCTCCAGCCGTGAGCCAACCGAAAACAAGTACGGTTCCACCCCAGAAAAGCTGTTCGATACGAAAGCGCTCCGCGTCGGGTTCCCTTCCCGCGGCCTCCATACGGCGCTCCAGCGCAGTTCGGGAGCCCGGGAGCCGGCTCGATACAGCCGCCGTGAATCTCTGCGCAAGAACTCCTTGGCTTCGCCGAGGGCGAGCCAGCAACGCGCTCGGCTTTCCGCGCAGCCCGCTCAGATAGGGCTCGACACGTTCAGATAGTCGGGAGCCGGCAAACGGAGGAAGTGCGAGAACGGCGATGGTGAGCCCTGCGGCCGAGAGCGCTACGAATAAGGTGATCATCCGCTCAACCGCCCCGGCTCGGGAAGCCGGGCTGCTCTCAGCATCAGCCGATACCCCAAAGTCGTGACGACAGCGCCGGTCGCAACTACGATGGCGCCCGTCGATGAGTTGAAAGCCGCCGCAGCCTCCGGTCGCGCAGACATCAACAGCAGGACTATCCACGGCGCTGCGGCCGCCACGCGCGCCGCCGTCACCGTCCATGACCAACGAGCCTGTACCTCCTTGCGCACGCGCAGGTCCTCTCTGACGAAGTCGCTCAATGTTCTGAGCACTCTTACCAAGTCGGTACCGCCGACATCGTGAGCCAGTCCCAAAGAGGCAACAACCCGATCCCCCACCGGATCAGACAACTCTGATCTCAAGCGATCGAGTGCGGCATGAAAGCTTCCCGAGGCCGCGTAGGTGGCGGCGAAAGAGGTGAAGCCCGGCCTGAGATCTTGGGGGCCGCGCTCGGCCAGTGAAGCGCAGGTCTCGGGCAGAGAGATGCCCGCACGCACGCCGGCGATTACCGACGCGATCGCATCCGGCCACGCTTCTCTGAACGAATGCGTGCGACTGCGTCGGCGGGCTCGGGCCCAGGCGAAGGGTATCCATGACGCCACCACCGAAAAGGCGGCGGCAAGGACGAAGGAGGCGGTGATACCGGCGACCACCACCAGCGCGACGACGCTCGCCCCCGCGCTTGCGAGCAGCATCCGGGAGCCCGACAATGCAGGTAGTCCGGCCTCAGCAGCCAACCGGTCGAGGCCCGCCAACGGACTGCTGTGGGCACTGCCTGCCGCCGTTAAGCCGTCGTAGAGCAGGAGCAATCCGAGGGCACCGAGGACCGCTACGACGGATCTCATCGGAGAAACTCGGCTAGATCGATTTCCGCTGCTTCGAAGCGCTCGGGATGAGGAGGCCGGTGCCCCGTCCACTCAAGCCCCGCCTTAGATCGCTCGAACAACGACGTGGTTTCGATCCGGTCTGCTTCGATCCGCCCTGTCACACCCAGCACCTGCATCGTGCGCCGGTGGCCTTCTCGCTGCCCGAGATAAATGATCAGGTCAATCACCGCGGCGACCGTGGGAACGACGAACGAATGACTGACGTTCTCACCGGCAAGCAATGGCAGCGTTTGGAGTTTTACGAGCGCTTCGTGGGCGCTGTTTGCATGTATGGAGGTCATCCCAGGGAACCCGGAGTTCAGGGCGACGAGTAGGTCAAATGCCTCCTTGCCCCGGACCTCCCCCACGATGATTCGATCCGGGCGCATTCGTAGTGCCTCTACAACAAGCCTTCTGAGATCGATCTCGCCCTTGCCCTCGAGGTTTGCTTGACGAGTCTGCAGCGAAACCACGTCGGGAAGACCCACCTGGAGTTCGAACACCTCCTCGCAGGAGATAACGCGTTCGCTGCCAGGTACGCAGCCGGCGAGGCAGTTGAGCATCGTTGTCTTGCCGCTTTGGGTAGCTCCGGAAACGACGATGTTCAGTCCTGCTCTGACCGATGCGTCCATGAACGCAGCAACGGTTGGATCCAGAGACCCAAGGCGCACAAGCTCTTCCAGGCGATGCGCGCGGACCACAAACTTCCTCACGTTGATGGCCCAATGACGGCGCGTAATATCGGGTATCACGACATGAAGCCGCGACCCATCGGGCAGTGTTGCGTCGACGAACGGAGTGGAGAGATCGAGTCGCCGTCCACTGGTGCGAAGCATGCGTTCTACCAGGTCGCGTATCTCCTCCGGCTCGAGCGTCACATTGGTCAGCACGTGACGGTTTCCGCGCGCGCAGAAGATGCTCGCCGGGGAATTGATCCAGATCTCTTCTACTTCGGGATCGTCGATGAGCTCCTGAAGAGCACCGAAGCCCGCAACGCGATCCAACACCGCCTTTCGCACGGCTGCTCGATCGCGGATGATCGGCAGGTTGCTCGAATGCATGCGGAGCTCGTACTCGCCCAAAACCTCGTCGACCAAGCGACCCACCGAAGTGGATGAATCGGTGGCTGGATCGACTCCGCGTCGTCTGACGAGCTCGCGCACCTCCTCCTCGACGAGGACCAAGGCTTTCTCCATCTACCTCCGGCCGCCCATCCTGGTGAGCACTCCCTGCGGAGGGACGACTCCTCCTACGGCCGCGGCCAGATCCCTGATTCCCGAAGGAAGCTCGGGGCTGCTCCACCTTCCGTTCTGCTCCAAGCGCTCCAGACAGAGTTGAGGCCTGTCGAAGAGGACGGCCCCCACGCGTCTGCCCGTATGGCGCCGCACCAGCTCGGCGACCTCATTCTCCTCACCACGGCGCACACGATTGAGCACCACGATCACGCGTTCTTCGGAACAGATCTGAGTGAGGCTCTCGAATCCCCACAGAAACGACTTGATGCCGAGGGCATCGGCGCGCACCACCGCCACGACATGGTCGGCTGCAGCCGCGGCGGCGCGGGCCATGCGGTTGCGTCCTTCTCCCATCCCGGGATAAGGCGAAGAATCGGGTTCGAGACAGAAACCGACGTCGCAGACGGTGAAAGCAAAGGAGGACCGCGCTGCACCTAGCAGCCGGCGCCAGCCAAAGTCGGATACCTCCGCCCACAGCTCCGCTCTGGGCAGACCGGGAATCACTACCGGGCCCCCGGGGGCAGCGCGGCGCAAGTCTGAGGCCAGCGCTTGGGCATCGAAACCCTGCTTCGCCGCAGCGTTTGCGGCCCATACCACCGTTGGCAGCTCGTCGACGATCCCGAACGCCTGGAGGACATCTCCACCGTAGGGATCCGCATCGATCAGCAGCGTGTCCGGTGACCCACGGCTTATTTGGAGGGCGAGCCGAATCGCGATCATCGTGCGCCCCGGGGCGCCTTTGGGACCCCACACAGAAATCAGCCTGCCGTGCCGCGAGGGGGACTCAAGATTTGCCGCCGGAGCAAGAGGTTGTGTGCGGCAAGCAGCCACGATGTCGTTGTCATCCTGCTCGGAGTCCAACACCTTCACGCCTCGAGAAGAGAGTTCGTGCACCGCTGCGGGGTCGTCGCTCACACCGACGATGCGAACGCCGGCGTCTGAAGCCTCCTGCATCGTCTGGGGGTCGAGCCAGGTAGGTGCCCCCACCGAGACGATGGCATCGAGCTCGAGACCCCGAATTGCACCAAGCAACTCAACGCGGTCGAGACATCGCATGACGAGCTCGACCACGGGATGCGATCCGAGGCGCACCGCGAGGGAGGGCTCCAGTTGTGGATCGCCGCTGAGGGTCACGATCCGCAGAGCCCTCATTCGAAGTCGCCGGCTCGAATCGTGATGGTAGAGGGTCCCTCGGAAGGACCGACAGTGCGGACGACGTCTATCTCCCCGGTACGTAAGGCGAAGGCGACCGCAGCGGCCCGCCTGGGAGTTGCCGACACCACGATCCCCACAGCGGCTTCCCCGCCCACCACCAACCCCGACGCCTCGATGACTTCCGAGACTTCGGCGTTGCGCAATATCGATGTGGTACGGGCTCGTACATCTGCCGCATCGAACGTCGCGTAGACGTCGACTCGATCTCCCGGGCGCAGAGAGCCACCCACGGCGTGCTCGGGGCTCACCGGAATGCTGATCGAGCTGATTCCCGAAGCCGATCCCGCGGGCGCAAGAGAGAGCGCGGGAAGAAGTTCACCCTCGCGCAAGGAACGGGTCGTCAGCTCGCCTTTGACCTCCGTGGCGGCGGGCGCGTAGCGGGCGAGCAACGTCGACGGAAGCTTGACCGCGACGGGCTCCAGATCGGAAGGGGCCAAGGTGGAGTTAGCCGGAAGGTCTCTCGCCGCCGCCCATACCAGCGTGGTCGCGCGCGCCTCGTTCAACACTCTCTGGCCGCCGGCGAACGCGGCGCAGAAGAGCACGAGACCGAGAGCGCTCCTCAGGTTGATCCAGCCCGGTTTGGAGAGGCGGCGAGCTACCGGAACATCCACCGACCCCGAGTCCTCTCGACGTTTGTGGGCGCCAACGCACGCCAGTCCAGCCAAACAGAGGCTAGCTTTGCTAAACTTCTGCTATGAGCAAAACGCAGGACACGGGCGAAGGGCCCGGTGTCGGAGCCCGATTCATGACTCTGGAGGAGGTCGCTACCTACCTCAATGTCAGCGTCGCACAGGTCTACGCGCTGGTGAGAACCCATGAGCTGCCCGCGATAAAACTTGGGGGCCGCGGCGTCTGGCGGATCGACAAGGACCAGCTCGAGGCCTATCTCGAACGCCTCCACGCCGAGACCAAAGAGTGGATCAGTGCGCATCCGATGCCCTCTCGAGCAGAAGAGTCATCTCTTTGAGGGCGGCACGGGGAACGTAGGTCGGCCCTGCTGTAGCCATCACGCAGAGATAGTCCGAGCCCGCCTCGGCAAGCCTGCCCCGCAGCCCGCCGGCTGCAGTAACAACTTCGATGTAGGCGCCTAGGCGCGTCCAGTCTCGGGCAAGCGTGATCAGATCGCCGTCGAAACGCCTGGGGACCGCAGTCGAGGCCGTCGACTGGAACAGAGCGCCGTCCCAGGTAACGACCCTGGTCACCGGCTCACCGAACCCGCAGAAGTCGTCGCCCACCAGAGTCACGGGATGCCTGGCGCCCCCGGCCAGGTGCGCCTCGAGGCCGTCGGCTTGATGAAGCGACTCGATCAGGGCTCGGCCCTGACGAAGGCTGAGCGCCAGATCCGCTGCGGCCTCCTCCTCCGAGCGGGCTACGGCTGCCTCGAACGAGGCGGCCAGGCTCGTGAGAACTGGATCCAGCTCGGGAGGCTCAGCTCCCATCGATGCCCACTTTCTCCCAAGGAAAGGGTGATTCTTCCATACTTTCTCGCGACTCCAGTTGTCACGAGTAATTTCTTGACAACTGTCGATGCTCGATGCAAGCATACAGCCGATACCGTAGGTAAACCGAGTTAAACGGAGGCTACAAGATGTTTATGGAAGACCCGTGGGCAGAAGCGGTGTCCACTCCACTGCTCGGGGCCTCCTGCTTCTGGGCGCTTCTTCGGATACTCACGTCACTGTCCATGAGGCCGCGCAGAGCTTTCCCACGCACCCGCGCCTTGCGGCTGCGGGCCCCTTTCACCTCGGTTCTCAGCTGTGCGGCGACGCTCCTGAGCACACCTCCTGCCTTCTCGGCGGACCAGGCGCCCTCCCCCCGCCGGTCGGTCGAGCCCCCCTGGTCACGGAAGAGCGGGCTCCCCCCTCTTCGCCCGCTCGTCCCGGCCAGGGCAATCGAGCCGCCACCCGATGATGAGGGAGTTGTCGACTTCGACGGCTACGGAGCGGGCGCCTCCTACCGGCCGCTGCAACAACCGGAGCCGCCCGCCGCCTGGAGTGGACGCGAGCGCGAAGGACGGAGGCGAGGAACCCTTCTCTTTCCCAGCCGCGTTGAGCCTGGACCCCAACCCCCCGCAGTAACCAAGCCGCGGAGCGATCCGCGTCCTGCTCCCTCAGTCGACTGCCGTGGGCGCTACCAAGTGGTTGCGGGGGACTCTCTGTGGACCATCGCCAGCCGGGTTCTCGACACAGACGATCTCCGCCTCATCGCCCGCTACTGGCCTCGCATACATCGCGCCAACCGAGACCTGATCGGAGCGACTCCCAACCTCATCAGGCCCGGGTGGGTGCTCGAGCTGCCGCCGGAATGCGAATGAAGTGCGGTCAGCAGACCCCGTGCCCTTCCCCCGTCATCCTGCAGGTCGTCGCCCGAGTCGGCCCTGGGGGCGCGGCCTCACCCGACTAGGCGATGACCTGCCAGGATGGCGATAGGTGACTCTTTCGAGAGGACCGCCCCCGATCCCTTGCGCGAAAAGGCGCAGGGAATCCCGCAATGCAGCTTTGCATCTCTGCCCACACGAGATGTGGGTACAGCCTCAATGTTGGCGGACCAACATGGCACATGTTCGCTTGGCATAGCGCCGGTTAGCATTTCGGCAATGGAGTCGCGACGACCGCCGCCGCCCTCGGAATTGCTGTCGTCGGAGTACTCCTGGCCGTCTATCAGCCCGGCACCGCCGGCGACGCCGCCGGAGTCGCTCTCACCGTGTCGGCGGTCGGCGCATGCGCCCTGTACACCGTGCTCACGCGCCGCCTACTCCTCGACGACGAGTCCCTGCCTCCTGTGCTGGCACAACAACTCGCGGCCCTCATGTTCGCGGTGTTGCTTGCCACGGCGGTGCAATTGGCCACCGGCAACGGATGGTCGATAGGAAACCTGCCCAGCGCAACATGGGTCGCCGCTGCCGCATCGGGGGTTCTCTATTACGGGCTTGCATTCTGGTTCTATCTCGTCGCCCTACGCGAGGTACCCGCATCCGTAGCAGGGGCCTTCTTGCCACTCATCCCTGTCTTCGGTGTCGCGGCCGGATATCTCGTCAGGGAACGGCTCGCGGGCCTTCAATGGACAGGCGCAGCCATCGTCGGCCTCGCTACGGTAGCGATTGCCGTCCAGCAGACGCGAGCCGAGCAGACAGTGAGGGAACATCAGCCCAAGAACAGGCGCGCCTTCGGACAATAAGTCAGAACCGGGTAAGGACATGCAAAGGTCGGTAATGCATCCGGTTGCGCTCCTGTGGATACCGAATCCCTACTCCCAGACGCGTTGCTCGCCTTCAAGTGTGTGAGCGAGCAACTGCATTCGCGGGCTCTAGTGTGATCACTCTCATGTTAGTGACCAGAAGACAGAGCCTCAAGGCCACGGACCTCGACGGCGAGCCGGTGACCATGTCGCTCGTGGTGGCGAAGAAGCTGTATCGCTGCCCCGGCTGTGGTGAGCGAATCGAGGTCGGCAGCGAGCATATCCTCGTCCGCCACGAAACCCCCTCCCGACACCAGCACTGGCATCACTCCTGCGCCGCCGAAATGGCGCGGCGCGAGCTCAGAGGCTTGAGAGAAGTGGCGGCCGAGCGTTCGCAACTCTCTCCCGGCGCCCGCCGGCAGGCCGCATTGCGTAGACGACGCGGAGAGGAGCGCCGTTGAGCGAACTTCTCGCCCCACAGCAGCGCTAGCCGAGGCTGACGTGGAAAAGGTCGGTTCGCCCTTGAGAACTCAATAGTTTGCCTGCCGGAAGAGATCAATGTCTTCAACTAGGAGTCTTAATGCTCCTTAGAAAGGAGGTGATCCAGCCGCACC
>JBPCPZ010000015.1:0-3792 GCA_050998655.1 Actinomycetota bacterium | reverse complement strand
ACAGGAGTCAGCATGTGGTGATAGGCGAGTTCTCGGCTCGCTTTGCCCAGGCCGTCGCCGCGGCCCCCCACCTGGCGGCCCCCGAGCTGATCGAGACCCCGTTCGGCACCGCCGCCGGCCCTCGTTCTTCCTCCGCAGTCGACGTCTACGCGCTGATCCACAACGAGACCTCGACCGGAGTGTGCCTCCCGGTGCACAGGGTGGAGGGAGAGGGCCTCGTCGTCGTGGACGCGACCTCGGCGGCGGGCGGGATGCTGGTCGATCCCCTCGAGTTCGACGTCTATTACTTCTCGCCGCAGAAATGCTTCGCGTCGGACGGGGGCCTCTGGGTGGCGCTGTGCTCGGAGGCAGCGGTGGAGCGGATCGCCTCGGTCACCGCCCGGCGTTACGTGCCTCCGTCCTTGCATCTGGGGGCCGCGATCGACAACTCGCGCAAGGACCAGACCTACAACACGCCGGCGCTGGCGACGTTGATCCTGATGCTGAACCAGATCGAGTGGATGCTGGCGGCGGGCGGGCTTGCGTGGGTCGCGGCGCGCTGTCGGGAGTCGGCCTCGTGCCTTTACTCGTGGGCGGAGCGCTCGTCCTACGCCACCCCCTTCGTCGAACCGGAGTCCGCCCGCAGCCCCGTGGTCGGCACGATCGACTTCGACGTCTCGGTAGACGCCGTCGCCCTGGCTCGTATCCTCCGGCGCAACGGGATCATCGATACCGAGCCCTACCGCAAGCTCGGCCGCAATCAGCTGCGGATAGGCATGTATCCGGCGGTCGAGCCCTCGGACGTGGAGCGACTGACGCGCTGCGTTGATTTCGTGGTCGGTACCATGCATGAATGAGAGTGAGCGCATGAGAGTGCTGGTAACCGAGCCGCTCGCCGTCGCCGGACTGACTCGTCTGAGAGAGCAAGTCGAGGCCGACGAAAAGTTCGAGCTCGGCGCCGAGGAGCTCGCCGGGGTCATTTCCTCCTATGACGCCCTCATAATTCGCTCCGCCACTCAGGTCGATCAGGAGCTTCTGGAGCACGCCTCCAATCTAAGAGTGGTGGGCCGGGCGGGGATCGGCCTCGACAATGTCGACGTCGACGCCTGCACTCGGCGTGGAATCGTGGTCGTGAACGCCCCTCAGTCAAACGTTCTGTCGGCCGCCGAGCACACCCTCGCTCTCATGCTGGCCCAGGCTCGCAACGTCCCCCAGGCCCATGCTTCTTTGATAAAAGGCTCGTGGGCGCGCGAGCGGTATCAGGGGGTCGAGCTCCACGCCAAGACGCTCGGGATCGTCGGCCTGGGCCGGGTGGGGACTCTGGTGGCGCAGCGCGCCGCCGCTTTCGGCATGCGCCTCCTCGCTTACGACCCCTACATCTCCCAGACGCGGGCCGCCCAGATAGGCGTGCAGATGCTGAGCTCGGTCGTTGAGGTTGTGGAACGCTCGGACTTCCTCACGATCCATCTCCCGCGTACCAAGGAGACGGTCGGCATCATCTCGGCCAAGGAGCTCGCCCGAGCCAAGCCCGGCCTCCGCATCGTCAACACTGCCCGTGGGGGGCTCATCGACGAGAACGCCCTTGCCGATGCAATCGAGCAAGGCCAGGTTTCGGGTGCGGCGATCGACGTCTTCGAGGACGAGCCGGTTACCGACCACCGCCTCTTCCATCTCCCCGAGGTCGTCGTGACCCCCCATCTCGGCGCTTCGACGCAGGAAGCGCAAGATAAAGCCGGGACGGCCATCGCCGAGCAGGTCCTGCTGACGCTGCGGGGCGAGTTCGCCCCCTACGCGGTGAACCTCGAGGTCGGTCCCGACATCCCCGAAGCGGTACGGGCTTATCTCGGGCTGGCGGCACGTCTGGGCAGGGTCGCGGTCGCCCTGGCGGGTTCCGGAGTCGACTGTCTGCGCTTCGAGTACTACGGCCGCATCGCCGAGCATGACACCCGCGCGCTCACACTGTCGGGACTAAAGGGTGCCTTCTCTGCTGTGGTCCACGAGCCGGTGACGTTCGTCAACGCCCCTTTGATCGCTCGCGACCGGGGGGTGTCGGTGGAGGAGGCGCGCTCGTCCGAATCTCACGACTACGTCAATCTCATCGAAGTCCATGCTGCCTGCAAGACCGAGGTGGTCTCGGTTGCCGGGGTCCTGGTCGGCAAGCGCAACGACGAGCGCCTCGTGAGGGCCTATGGATACGAGCTCGATACCGCGTTCTCACCGATCATGGTGATGTTCCGTTATGAGGACCGTCCCGGCATCGTCGGGATCGTCGGGGGGCTGATGGGGAACGCCCAAGTGAATATCGCCAGCATGCAGGTCGCTCGCCTATCGGAGGGGGGCGAGGCGCTGATGACAATGTCGGTGGACTCGCCCATACCCGAGGGTGTCCTGGATGAGATAGTTGCTCGGGCGAAGATGCGAGACGCCCGGCTGGTCGTGCTCGGCGCAGCCGATCTCAAGTAGGTAGTCTGGATGATTGTCGAGGCAGGAGAGAAGAGATGCCCATAGCCCCGGTCGACAAGGTTTGGATGAACGGCGAGCTGGTGCCGTGGGAGAACGCCACCGTGCATGTGCTGACGCACGCGCTCCATTACGGATCGGGAGTGTTCGAGGGCATTCGTTGTTACGAGACCCCTCGGGGACCAGCCGTCTTCCGTCTGCGCGAGCACCTCCAGCGCATGGAGCGTTCGGCCAAGATCTTCATGATGGAGATTCCTTACTCGGTCGACGAGCTAATGGACGCAACCTTCGAGCTCATAAGGGTCAACGGGCTGCGCTCCTGTTACGTGCGACCGATTGCCTACCGAGGCTACGGCGAGATGGGTCTGAACCCCGAGCTGAACCCAGTCGATGTTTGCATCGCGGTGTGGGGGTGGGGGGCCTACCTAGGCGACGATGCCCTCAAGCACGGCGTCCGCATGACGGTTTCGTCGTGGCGCCGCCATGACCCCAACATCATCCCGCCTCAAGCCAAGGTGACGGGCGCCTACATCAACTCGTCGATGGCCAAGCTCGAAGCTGTGCGTTCGGGCTTCGACGAGGCGATCATGCTGAACCCGCACGGGTATGTGTCCGAGGCCACGGGCGAGAACCTCTTCGTGGTCAAGGACGGCGAACTCTTGACCCCGCCGCTCGCCGCCGGCCCCCTTCCGGGCGTGACGCGGGCCTCGGTCATGGCGATCGCGGCCGACCTCGGGATGCCGGTGTTCGAGAGGCTCATGACGAGGGCGGATCTCTACGTCGCCGAGGAGATCTTCTGCACCGGAACCGCGGCAGAGGTGACTCCGGTGCGAGAGATCGATTCCCGCGTCATTGGGGAGCCGGGGCCGATCACACTCACGCTGCAGCAGAAGTATTTCGAGATCGTCAAGGGGCAAGACGAGAAGTACAAGGAGTGGCTCGATTACGTTCGACTGCCGTCTTAGCGGAGGAAACCTCTGCTTCGTAGGTGAGGCCGGAACCTGTCGCTTTAGGCACCACGAGATAGCTCACGGCCCCGGCGGCCCCCGCTCGGCATCGGGGTGCGGAGGTGTGAGCTTTCCTTCTTTCCGATCCGCTGCGGTCTTGTTCTGATGGCACCCGTAGCAGCGCCACTTGAGATTGGTGGTCGAAGCAAAGCCTCCGGCGACATGAGGCGCGCTATGGTCCTTCTCGTTTCGAAAGCGGCGGCCGCAATCGGTGCACTTGACCCCGTCGAACTCCGGCGGCTCTCCCAGTTGCAGCGCTAACAGAACTTCCACGGGAGTGTTGCGGGTCCAGCGGCGAAAGTGACGCAGGTCGGTGCCGTCATAGAAGAGCCCGCTCAGAAAGGCG
>JBPCPZ010000009.1:0-7402 GCA_050998655.1 Actinomycetota bacterium | reverse complement strand
TTCGAGCGCAGCTCTGCGCGCCTACAACAATCTCGCGGAGCTCCTCTTTCGACGCGATCGTTACGAGGAATCGGTTCGCGTCCACGACGATGGCCTCGCTCTCGCTCGTCGGGTGGGGGATCGGTTGTGGGAGCACCTCCTGCTCTCGGAGGTGACCTATCCGCTCTACGTCCTCGGCCGCTGGGACGAGGCCCTGGAGCGCGCCTCTCAGGTCCCCGAGGAGGAGATGGACAGGGCGGACAGCCTCGGGGTGCTGATGGTCGTGCCGGCGATTCTCGTGGCACGCGGCGCTCTCGAGGGAGCGCGAGGAATCCTGGGCGTCTTCAAGCGATTCGAAAGCTCGCACGACGTGCAGGAACGGGCGGCGTATGCGGTTGCCCGCGCCACCGTCGAGGCAGCCGAAGGGAGCTTCGGTGACGCTCACACGGCGGCCAGAGAGGCCATCGATCTCGGCCGCCGGGTCGGACCCGACGGTCACATGTTCAGGATGGGCCTCGAGCGAGCGATGGAGTCGGCGCTGGCCTTGGGTGATTTCGACGAGGTCGAGTCGCTTCTGGCAACCGTGCACGATCTCCGTCGCGCCGAGACCACCCCGATGATGAAGGCGATTGCGCTTCAGTTCAGGGCTCGCCTCGATGCAAAGGCGGGATACCTCGATCCCGTGGAGGAGGGCCTCACGAACGCGGCTGCGCTGTTCCGTGAGATCGGGGCCATTCCGTGGCTCGGGGCCGTCCAGCACGATCTCGGCAACTGTCTCGTCGCTCAGGGGCGAGACAGTGAGGCAGAGGCTCTTCTAGACGAGTCAAGAGTCATCTTGGAGCGTCTGGAGGCTCAACCCCCGGCCAACCCGCCGAGTGGTGGTGTGGTGACTGTATAGAGCGTGTCACCACCATTCGACCCTAGAATTGTGTCGATGGGCTCGGTGATCGTTTCCGCGGTCAGAACCCCGGTCGGCAAGTTCGGCTCCGCCTTGCGGACTCGCTCGGCAGTGGAGTTGGGCGCGGTCGCGGTCGCGGAGGCAGTGGCGCACGCCGGCGTCGAGCCGGCGAACATCGACTACGTGATCATGGGCCATGTCCTTCAGGCCGGGGCGGGGCAGATCACCGCCCGCCAGGTCGCCATAGCTGCCGGCATTCCTCGAGAGGTGCCGGCCCTCACCATCAACAAAGTCTGCTTGTCGGGTCTCACGGCTGTAGCCGTTGCCGACCAGCTCATCCGTGCCGGTGAGATCGAGGTAGCGGTGGCCGGGGGGATGGAGTCGATGTCGAACGCTCCCTATCTCTTGCCCCAGGCACGCTGGGGGGCCCGGATGGGCGATGGCGGGGTGGTAGACGCCATGGTCCACGACGGGCTGTGGTCGACGTTCACCGAGCAGACCATGGGCGAGTCCTCCGACGAGGTGAACGAGGAGTTGGCAATCTCTCGCGCCGACCAGGACTCGTGGGCCGCCCGCTCCCACCGGCGCGCAGCCGTGGCGTGGGAGTCGGGTCGGTTCTCTCAGGAGGTCGTCGGCGTCGAGATCGAGGGGCGGCGAGGGGACACTTCGATAGTGGCGCGCGACGAGGGCATCCGGCCACGGGCCACGTTCGATTCCCTGCAGGATCTGCCTCCGGCGTTCGGGACAAACGGGACCATCACCGTCGGCAACGCCTCACAGCTCTCGGATGGGGCCGCAGCCACGATCGTTATGAGCGCGGCCCGAGCAGAGGAGCTAGGCGTCGAACCGCTCGCGGAGATCGTCTCCTACGGGATGTCGGCCGAGCGTTTCGGCTACCTCCATACCGTGCCGGCCCTGGCTTTGCAGACCGCTCTCAAGAAGGCAGGCAAGGATGTCCACGACCTCGGCCTGGTCGAGATCAACGAAGCCTTCGCCTCGGTCGCCCTGCACTCGACTCGGATGCTCGGCGTCGACGAGGAGGTCGTCAACGTCAACGGCGGCTCGGTGGCCCTCGGGCACGCGATCGGCTCCACCGGCGCGCGCCTGACCGTGACGCTCGTCCACGAGCTTCGCCGACGGGGCGTCGAGTACGGGGCCGTCACACTGTGCGGCGGAGGCGGCCAGGGCGATGCCCTGCTCTTGCGCTCCGTGCAGAGTTAGGCCCCGAAACGCCCCAGCAGTTACGTATCTCTGGGCTGGTGCGAAAGCATGAGTGCGCAGAAAGGGGCTCACCATGGCCAGGTTGATCTACTCTGCGATCACGTCGCTCGACGGCTACATTGCGGACGAGGAGGGCAACTTCGACTGGGCTGCGCCGGACGAAGAGGTGCACACCTTCGTCAACGACCTCGAGCGGCCGGTCGGTACCTACCTCTACGGGCGCCGGATGTACGAGGTGATGGTCTATTGGGAGACCGCACACACCCTCGCCGACCGGTCGCCCTTCGTGCAGGACTTCGCGAAGATATGGCAGGCGGCCGACAAGATCGTGTACTCCAAGACGCTGGAGACGGTATCCAGCGCCAGGACGCGGATCGAGCGAGACTTCGACCCTGAAGCGGTCAGGCAGATGAAAGCGCCGGCGGGACGTGACATCAGCGTGGGCGGTCCCGACCTCGCCGCCCAGGCCATCATGGCCGGGTTGGTCGACGAATGCCACCTGTTCGTGGGGCCCATCGTGGTGGGAGGCGGCAAACAGGCACTCCCCAGCAATGTCCGCCTGAGACTCGATCTGCTGGACGAGCGCCGTTTCGACAACGGCGTGGTTCATCTCCACTACCGCACCAGGACGTGAGGAGAGGACGATGTTTGGCCGGACCTCCAGCCCCCGCTCACTCCGGCGCCCAGCTCGGAGTCAGGGTGCGCGGAGGGCAAGCTCCGCAGTGAGATGGCGCTGCAACTCGTGGCCGGACACGGCCATATCGACGCCGTAGCGGAGGGAGCCCTCCGAGACCTCGAGGGAGCGCCTGAGAGCCTCGACCTGGGTCGCGCTCGAAGTAGGGATCAGGGCCCGGCTCCTCAGCTCGAGGTGATTCCGCTCCAGCGTCCCCTCGGAGACTTCCGCAATGCCGAAGGTATGGGCGAGGACGAGCTCTACTACCCCCTGGGGCCCGACTCGTAGGAAGCCCGACTCCGCGTGCATGGGGACGCCATCTTTTCGGGACCAGGTCCTCTGCTCATAGAACAAGACCGGTTTGCCACTGTGCCAGAAGCGAGCCTCCTCGGCGTAGGAGAAGGGCTCGATGGTGGGATAGCGGCCTTCGCCCCATCCTTTCCAGGTTCCGAGCAGAAAGGACAGACCGCTGAGGCTCTCGTGGAGGTCCGGGTGGTCGGGCACGACTCCGGCTCAGAGCTGCTTGCTGATGATCTCGTTGAGGCCGTCGAGGGTGATCGGGCCCTCGATGCGGCTCGCCACCTCTCCATCGGACCCGATCACGATCGTGACCGGCTGGTAGGGGACCTCGTAGAGCTCCCACACCTCGGGCGCGAGCGCGAGCGGGTAGGAGACCTCGAGCTCTCTCGCATAGGCCTTGCCGTCCGCGACCGAGTCGTTATTAGAGACTCCGATGAAAGAGACCTTGCCTTCGTATTTCTCAGCCAACTGGTTGAGATGCGGTTGCTCCGCCCGGCAGATCGTTCACCAGGACTCGAAGAAGTTGAGTACCACCGGGGAGCCGCGTTGGTCGGAGAGAGTGAAGTCCTTGCCCGTGAAGCTGGTCACAGAGAAGTCGCCACCCGCACCGCCTCCGGCGGCCGGTTGCTCTCCGCTCGCCTTTTCGGAGCCGCCTGAGCGGGCGCTCTGCTCAGTCCGGGGACCGGCACAGGCGAGCGCCAGCATGGCGAGCACCACCAGCGCAGCGCCAAGTCGAACGTTCGCTCTCATGCCTTCATCATGGAGCATCCCAGCGACTAGTCGACTTCGGTGACACGCACCAGCGCCGCCAGCTCGAAGCCCACCGAGGTGACGCCGTCCGCCGTTTCCACGGTCATGGGCCCCTGCAGCGGAGCCAAATCCTTGACCCATACCTCGATCCCGGGGCGCAGGCCGATCTGGTCGAGATAGGGGAGCACCTCCTCCTTGATCTCGGAGATCTGGGCCACCAACCCGCTCTCGCCGGGCTGGAGCTCGCTGAGTCGCCGGGTGGTCCTGAAGTCGACGGGGCAGATGGGGTGGCCGTGGGGACAGAAGTCCGGGTACTCGAGCGCCTTGGCGAGCGCCTCCTCGACCCGGGCCGAGATCGCGTGCTCGATCTTGTGGGCCTCGGAGTGGACCTCGAACCAGCCCATCTTTAGTACGTCCGTGAGCAGACACTCGACCAGGCGATGGCGCCTGAGCATGGTGTGCGCCAGCCTCCGGCCCTCTGGAGTCAGCAGGATGGTCCCACCCTGCTCCCTGGTCAGGTAACCCTCGCCGGCCAGGCGCTTGAGCATTTCGGAGGCCGAGGGCAGCGAGACATCGAGAATGCGGGCGACCACGGTGGCGGTAATGCGCTCGCCGTCCTCCTCGAGGCGCTTGATCTCTTCGAGGTAGTCCTCGACCCCCCTCATAGTCCAAAGTTTAGGCGACGCCGGGACTCAGGTTTATGCCTCGTAGGTAAGCCATCGCCGTGTACCTCGATCGGCTGCTCGAGGAGCGAGGCATGACGCTCACGGAACACTCCTGCCCACCACACGATTGTCGATAAGTGAAGGGAACGATGTCAAAATGGTGGGGGCCAGGTGGTCCCGAACGGCCCCCCGTCCTCCGGGGCCCTCTGGACACGTGTGCTAGCTTCCACGCGTGGGCCGCCTCGCGAAATTACTTGTCTTTCTCGCGCTCGCGCTTGCCCTGGTGACGGGTGGGGGGGTCCGAGGGGAGTCCCTCAAATCCTTGCAGGAGCGGATGGACGAGGTGCAGGCTCGGCTCGACCGAGCAACCGCACGAGTCGAGGTCCTGCGCGACGAAGCCGGGCATATCGACGTTCGCCTGCGACGAAGCCGGGCGCGCCGAGTGCAGCTCCAAGACCGTCACGAGGCGCTGGAGCGTGAGGCGGTAGCGCGGGCCGTGGATCTCTATCGGTCCGGTCAGACCGACATGCTCGAGGTCTTCCTGGGCTCGAGCGACATCTCGGAGCTGGCCGACGGCGCCATGATGCTGTCGCGAGTGGCAGAGCACGAGGACGAGGTCTTCACCGCGGTGGTTCGCTCAGATCAGGAGCTGGCCGCGCTCAACCGGGCGCTGGAGGCCGATAGAGCCCGAATGCGCCGCACGGCCGAGAGGATCAAGGCCTCTTCGGAGGAACTGCAGGACACCTTCTCCGAGCTTTCCGAGGAGTACGACGCGCTCAAGGCCCGGCTGGAGGCGGCCGCCCGTCGCGCCGCTCAAGCCGAGGCAGCATCCACCTCGACTGCCTCCTCCCCCGTCGCCTCCCCGGTCCCCGTCGTCTCTGCGCCCACCGTCCCGTCCGGGGGGATGACGTGCCCCGTTGGCGGTGCCGTTTCGTTCATAGACAGCTGGGGAGATCCTCGCTCCGGTCACACGCACCAGGGAGTGGACATGATGGCCGGCTACGGCACTCCGGTGATGGCGATCACCTCCGGAGTGATCACGCTGTCCTCCTACGGCTCTTCGTCGGGCAACTGGATCATCCTGTCGGGGTCCGATGGCAACGCCTACTGGTACATGCACAACGACCAGAACCTAGTGTCATCGGGGTCCTCGGTGTCGACGGGCCAGCAGATCGCCACAGTAGGCGACACGGGCAACGCCGCCGGGACGCCACACGTGCATTTCGAGTATCACCCAGGTGGGGGAGCGGCGGTCAACCCCTATCCGCTGGTGGCATCTCTCTGCTGATTCGCTTTGGCGCCCGCCCGGCGCGGTACTCTGGAACCATGGCAGAACCACGCCGGCGCCTCATCGAAAGGATCATGGAGCCCGCCTATCTGGGCGATTTCGAGGCGGCCGATATCCGGGTGTTGAGGGAGATGCGAGCGGAGTGCCGGGAGGCCGAGAACGAGCTCTCCTTCGAGCGCAAGCTGTGCCATGCTCGGATCGATATCCTCTCGGCCGAGCTCGACCGCCGGGCTGGAGCCTCGGAGGAGGACCTGGTGGCGCGCTTGCCCGAGATACTGGGGGCCGGGAAGCGGGAGAAGGCGCAGAGAGGCCCGCTACCCTCTCGGGCACCCGATTTCTCCATTCCCCGGAACGTGGATGTGCCGCGCCGGAGGGTCGAGGAGATCCTCGGCGAGCAGACACTGTCGCGTCTGTCCCTGCTGCAGCCCGAAGAGATCCGCAGCATCGTGGGATCGCTCGCCGAGCATGAGCGCAAGGTGTCCGAGCGGCGCAAGAAAGTACACGACGTTCTGGACCGCCTTCAGGCGGAGATCGTGCTCCGCTACACCTCCGGCGAAGCCGATCCCAGCGCCGCGCTGGGCTGATTCCGAGCACCTAGTTGCTGACGGCACTCGGCGTCTCCGCCGGCTGCAGCGAGAGCTGCTTCGATGCGCCCGAATGGCGGGAGCTGCTGGAACGCGACCCCAGCCGTCACATCTTCGTAACTCCGGAATGGGGCAGGGGGTGGTGGGAGGAGTTCAAGGAGGACAAGGGTCTTTTCATCCTTCGTGTGCGGCGCGCAGGCGAGGTCGTGGCTCTCGTGCCGCTCTATCGGAAGCTGGAAGCAGGCCGGCGCATCCTCAGGTTCTTAGGCGGCACAGAGCTCACTGATTATCTCGGCCCGATCTGCTCGCTGGAAGACCGTGACGATGTCGCTGCCGCACTGGTTTCGTGGTTGCGCGACACGGATGTTCTGTGGGACGAGTTCGACGCCCACAACATGCCTGTCCCTCTGGGCTTTGCGGAGTACCTCGTCGACCATCTAGATCGCGCCGGCCTTCCTTTTGAGCTGGAGCAGGAAGAGACTGCGGCCGTCGTGATCCTGCCCTCGGACTGGGAAACCTATCTTGCGTCACTGGCCAAGAAACAGCGGCATGAGCTCAGGCGGAAGATAAGAAAACTGTGGAACGAGCACCCCGACGCGCGCGTCAGGACCTCCACACAGGAGACGCTGGAGGCTGATCTCGCCGCCTTCTTCGCCATGCACCGCGGTGCCCAGGGGCTCAAGGGGCATTTCATGAACCCAGCCATCGCCACCTTTTTCACACGCATCGCGCACACGTTTATGCCGTTGGGTTGGATGAAACTCGATCTGTTGGAAGCTTCGGGTGTTGCCCTTGCAGCCACCTTCTCCTTCGAGCACAACGGCCGCTTTTACCTCTACAACTCTGCCTTCGAGCCGTCCGCGGCTGCTGTATCACCGGGACTCGTGCTGGTTGCACATCTGCTTGAGCGCTCCATCGAGGAAAAGCTTGAGCGCTTCGACTTCCTACGCGGGCCCGAACGCTACAAGTACCAGCTCGGA
Source organism: Actinomycetota bacterium (assembly GCA_050998655.1). Lineage (GTDB taxonomy): Bacteria > Actinomycetota > CADDZG01 > CADDZG01 > WHSQ01 > JACDAL01. The sequence continues at coordinate 64 of JBPCPZ010000009.1, read as the reverse complement.
GCGCAAGCCGTGCCCTTGAACAACGTCAGGGTGTTTCACACTCCGCGCGAATAAACCCACCCCG
>JBPCPZ010000145.1:0-4816 GCA_050998655.1 Actinomycetota bacterium | reverse complement strand
CCTCTAGAGTCCGGCTGCTGATGCAGCTTGCGGGGCTGCGACCTTGGACGATCCGCGTCTCGGACGAGGACAACCAAACGCCTGCCGACGAACCTCCAATCAGATCATGCGGCGAAATCGTTGGTTGGGTCCCGCCGGCCTATTCATGGCGCTTGCTCTGTGCGGTTGCGGGCGCGCATCCCCGGGAGCCGTGGGTCTGCCTACGGCATCCATCCCAGCGGATGGCTCGCCGCCTCCAACGGTTTCTGAGGCACCGAGCAGGCCGGGATCGTGGCGCCGGGAGCGGTTCATCTCGGTGGCCCAAGCGGTCGAGAGGCTGCAGCTACATGTGGACGTGCCGGTCGTGTTGCCCCAGGACAGGAGGGCCGGTCTTCCGAACCTCGAGGGGTGGCTTGCCGACCCGAAGTACCTGTTCTGGGGAAACGGGGGATGGGGTTCGCTCAGGGACCCTCACGCTCCGAAACGGGCGACAGATCCTGATCCTTTCCTATGGGCTCGCTGTGTTCGATGGCTGCGGGGGTCGCGATCCAAGCGATCGAAACCAACGTGCTGGGCCGCTCCGCGTTGGTTAGTCAAGCTCGCGAGCACGTTTGGAGCCAGGTCCTATGGCCCGTCACAGAGATGGGTTCGACGGGTCGCTTCGGCATCACCGGCACATTCGAGGGAGGGGCGATGGTTCGGCTCGCCGAGTCCATGGAGCGAAACCGTGAATTTCAGCAAGTCCTGCTAGCGAGTTCGAGGAGTCTGTATTCGGCGCCGCCTGAGGCAGCCTGGCACCCCTCAAACTCGCGGCCGTGGGCCGAGCCCGACCGCGGTGCGGACGTCGGCCATCGTCGCCTCCGCCACAACCCTCGCCTTGTCGGCGCCGATGACCAGGAGGCGAAAGAGCTCCCCGGGATCGGCAATGAGCTCGAAGTAGCGCTGCTGAGTGGGACGCAGGTTCGCGATAACCGCCTCGGCGAGCGCCTTCTTGAAGTCCCCGTAGCCCATGCCAGAGAACCGCTCTTCGAGCGCCGCGATCGATTCTCCGGACACCAGCGAGAAGATCGTCAACAGGTTGGTCAGTTCCGGCTTGCCCTCCCCCGCCCGCACCTCCCTGCCGGAGTCCGTCACCGCCGATCTGATCTTTCGGGAGATGGCATCGGGCGAGTCGACGAGCAGGATCTTGGAGGCCTCCCGGGGCTTCGACTTGCTCATCTTCTCGGCCGGGTTGTCGAGCGCAAGGATGCGCGCACCGTGGGGGCGGATCCAGGGTTCGGGGACGACGAACGTCTCTCCCAGAAGGGCGTTGAAGCGCGTCGCGAGATCGCGCATGAGCTCGACGTGCTGCTTCTGGTCCTCGCCCACCGGCACCCCACGCGCTTGGTAGAGGAGGACGTCGGCCGCTTGGAGCACCGGGTAGGTGAAGAGGCCCGCCCCCACTGCCTCGTTCTCACCCTTCGACTTCTCCTTGAACTGGATCATGCGACGCAGCTCCCCCATCCGCGCGACGCACATCAGCAGCCAGCTCAACTCGGAATGGGCGGGTACATGGGACTGCACGAAGAGCACGGCACGGTCCGGGTCGATGCCGCGCGCCAGAAGTAGGGCGCCCATCTGCAGCACCCGCTCCCTCAGAGTCTCGGGGTCCCAGGGCAGGGTCAGCGCGTGCAGGTCGACGATGCAGAAGAAGGCGTCGTGTGAGTTCTGCAGCGGGACCCAGTTGTCCACCGCCCCCAGCACGTTACCGAGATGAAAGTCACCGGTGGGCTGGATACCGCTGAAGACCCGTTGCCTATCCTTAAAGGTTGAGTTGGGGTTCAAGTATTTCTCCACCACTTGTGGGAGGGCTTGATCGACCCTGTGACGGCCTTGACTGCTCGCTCCCGATCGGCCGCCTACAATACCGGCCTGTGGAATCTCCGCTCGGCATCCTGCGCAGCGACCCGCTCGCCTTCGTGCTCCTGGCCATCTCCCTGCTGGGAGCGATATGCCTGCACGAGTTCGCTCACGCCTTCGCCGCCGACGCCCAGGGCGACCGCCTGCCGCGCGCGATGGGCAGGGTCAGCCTCAACCCCGCCCGCCACCTCGACGTGATGGGCACGCTGCTGATCTTCCTGGTCGGCTTCGGCTGGGGCAAGCCGGTCGAGTTCAGACCCGAGGCGTTCTCGTCCCAGCGCTTCGGCTCTGCCATCGTGGCGCTGGCCGGGCCGGCCATGAACCTGGCGCTGGCCCTGGTGGGGGCGTTCCTGTTCGTGGCCGCCGCCAATTCGGGCATCTACGACCCGGTCGTGACCTTCTTGGGCCTGTTCCTGTCGATCAACGTGCTCTTGGCCGTGTTCAACCTGATTCCTCTGCCCCCACTCGATGGCTCCCGCTTGCTCACGATCTTTCTTCCTCCCAGCAAGCAGCACATCATCTATTTCCTCGACCGCTAAGGGTTCATCATCTTGTTACTGCTGGTGTTCTTCGGAGGCTTCAGCCTGCTTTCGCCCGTGATCCTGTTTGTGAGGGATTTCGTCTTGAGGCTGGCGGGGGCCTAAGCGCGCTGGGGCATGGACAACCGAGCGTCGTTGATGCTCGTCCATGGCGCAGGAAGCGGCCCGTGGGTGTTCGAGAGGTGGGGCGCCGCCCTTCCCGGTATCGAGGTCGCCACTATCGACCTCCACGACGATCTCGATGTCGCTTGCTCTTCGATGCAGGACTACGCGGGTTCTCTGATTGAGGCATGTATCGGGCTGCGGCCTCCTCTCTTTGTATGTGGCTGGAGCATGGGAGGCCTCGTCGCTCTCATGGCCTGCCCCTCACTCGAGCTCGCGGGGCTGATCCTCTTGGAACCTAGCCCTCCGGCTGAGGTGCAGGGTTTCGACGAGTCTAGGGAGCTGCGGCAGGGAACCTTTGATCCCGAGGAAGCCTACGGACCCTTTCCTCCGGGCATCGCGAGTCGGTGGGAGTCGCAGCTCGCGCGCGATGAGCGAAAGCGCGGCATCTCAGTTCCCTCCATCCCCTGCCCATCCCTAGTGGTGTGGTGCGATGAGTTTGCGACCGACAGGGGAAAGCGTGTTGCCGAGCTTTACTCGGCTGATAGCCGTTCGATCCCCGGCGCCGGCCACTGGGGGCTCGTCCTAAACGCCGGCGCGCGAGATGCTGTTCGACAATGGATTGAGTGCAGCCTGCATTGAGCCTCATTGCAGGCAATGCCGGCCGACCGCATCCGCCGACCACCCGTCTGCTGCCTCTGAAGAGCAGGAGGTGTCTCTCCCCCGCGACCCCGAGGCGCGTTACCGCCTCAGGGCTCGGAGCAGGATCGAGTCCTTGCCTCGCGCCTCGTAGTCCTCCAGCACGTGGGCGAGCGCGGCTCTGACAATGCGGCCTCGGTCGCTGCCGAGTCCATGCTCTGAGCGCAGGCTGAGTCGGGTTCGCTCTAGGGCCATGAGGTCGTCGCCCGTGCAGTAGAAGGTGATCTTCTCGTCGTGCTTGGGCGCCTTCCCCGCCGCCGGTCGAACGGGAATCTCATTATTGGTAGATAGATCGTCTTGTCTCTTAGTCGACAAGTCGTCTTGAATTTGGTCGGGCGGGATCGCGGCTTCTTGGTCGGGGCCCGGCCCCGTGCGCCGGAAGAGCTCCTCAGCTCCCGGCAGTCTGGCGCGACGCGACACGAGCGATCACCTCCTGAGCGAGCTCCCGGTAGGCGGCGGCACCCGGCGAGCCGGGGGCATAGTGAACGATCGGCTCCCCCACCACCGGCGCTTCGGCGAAGCGGATGGTCTTGCGAATGATCACCTCGAAGACCTTGGCACCGAAGGCCTCTTTCACGCGCCCCAGGACCTCGCGACCGTGCAGTGTGCGGCCGTCGTACATGGTCGGAAGGATGCCGTCTATCACCAGCCTGGGGTTGAGCAGCTCGGTGACCCTGTCGATCGAGTCGAGCAGCAACGCCATGCCTCGCAGCGCGTAGTACTCGCACTCGAGCGGGATGATGACTCCATCGGCCGCGCTCAGGCCGTTGATAGTCAGAAGCCCTAACGAAGGAGGGCAATCTATAAGGATAAAGTCATAGTCGAGGTTTAGTGGTTCGAGCACCCGTCGGAGGCTGTGCTCTCGAGCTACCTCCTGCACCAGCATCAGTTCGGCGGCGGCGAGATCGATATTCGAGGGCAGCAGGTCTAGGTTGGGGATAGACGTCTTCTGAAGCACGTCGGCCGCCGCGCAGTTGCGATCCAGGAGCAGGTTGTAGATGGACAGCTCGAGGGTCGAGGGCTCGACGCCAAGCCCGATGCCGCAACCCCCCTGGGGGTCCATGTCGGTGACGAGGACCCGGTATCCGAGCTCGGCCAAACAGGCGCCCAGCGTGATGGTGGATGTGGTCTTGCCCACGCCCCCCTTTTGGTTGGCGAAAGCAATCACCCGCGCGGCCCGGGTTTCTGCCGCGGCCGTGGAAGCCCCGTCAGATGCCGGCGAGCGCATCTCGGCCCCCGAATGCACTGCCCCTCCTGTGGTCTTTCGACGAGCTGCCGTCGAAGGGTTGCGGTTCAGTCGCCTTGTAGCGTTGGCGACAGGTTGACAAGTCTCTGTTGCGCCTTCGGAACCTATCCCAAGCGGCCCGTTCGGCGCAACTGTGGTGGTCGGAGCGCGCTTGTTGCCTAATTGCCTTGTCGACAAGTCTCTAGCTAGGTAGACGAAAGGGCGCCCTCGCTGTGCGTACACAGCGACTATCGTTGCGCCATGGAACAGGCGACGATCGACTCGATTCGCGCCTCGCTCGAGGCCGAGCGAGCTTCCCTCGAGCGCCAGCTCCTGGACTCGGGGGCATCGATCGAGGGTGACCAGGTGGAGG
>JBPCPZ010000129.1:0-7323 GCA_050998655.1 Actinomycetota bacterium | reverse complement strand
ACTACCCTCAACATCGGCGTCTCCTTCCCGCCGGCGTTCGAGCGCCGGCACCATCCTTTAGGTCAGATGGGAAGGTACGCCGCGTGCTCCTTCGAGTTCCGGATTCCACAACTTCTGGTCATATCTCAGGGGGAGCCTGTGATGTCCTCAAGGCTGATCAACGTGTCGATACCTTGGCCCGTTGCGCGACCTGTGGTCAGGTTGACTGTGACAAGGCCCGGGTCTCAACGCCCGGGCTTTTTCTTTTTTGGCCGAGTGATCTAGGTCTCGTCCCACCGGAGTGAGGCACGGATGTTTGCTGTCGAGCCACCGCTTGGATTGACGTAACGCATCCCGTATCGTGCACCGGCGGCTGCCGCCGCAGCAGTGGATCCATCGATCGAAACAGTCAACTGCATGACTGTCGCCCTTCTGTGTCACCGGGTTGAGCAGCAGCAAGCTCTTGGTCGTGTTGGCGACTAGCGCGACCGCGCCCGTTCTGACTGCGAAGGCCATAGGTCAAAGGCTAACGAGACATTCACGGCAAAGGGGTGCGTTAAGGGCGCGCTGGGAGCCCTTCTAAGCCGTTGAAAGCGAGGGCCTGGCACCAGGCACCAGGGGGAAAACCACTACTCACTCACCTCCTGTGTAGGGGGCTCCTGCCGGGGGCCGTCGGCGCGGTGGCCCGGACAGGTATGGCGCAAGGTTGCTGTGGCGCGGTAAAGGTACCTTTCCTCCCCGGCCCCCCCTGGAACGAGTGCTCAGTCTTCTCGAGCTACCCGTGCGCGACGACGGCCACGGCGTATGCCTCGACTAGAGCGTCGGCGCTTTGATGACGTGGCGTCGTCCGCCTTCTCTGGAACCGGTGCTCGTGGCGGGCTCGGTTCCTTGAACCGCTCAGGACGCTGCCGTTGAGCACTCACGAGCGCCGGTAGGGATCGCCGATGCCCAACCGGCGATAGGTCTCGATCGCACGCTGAGCTCGACGGGCTGAGGCATAGCGGCGGGACATCGCGGACGATGACCACCCCATCAATGACTCAACGTCCTTTTCGTTCATCCCGTCGGCGAAGCAACCGTCCACGAACACGTGCCTGAGCTGGTGGGGGTGAAGGTCTGGGATCTCTGCTCGAGCTCCCATCCGCTCGACCACGTCCTGGATCCCCGAGACGGTCATGTGACCCTTGATCCCAAGCCACACCCGGTCGGTTCGCGAGGCCCAGCGGTTCTCGCTCCTGACTGCGAGGTAGCGATCAAGCGAGATGGCGGCGGCCCCCGAGTAGGGCACCCGCCTCCACTTGCGTCCCTTGCCCCCGGCGGTCACGATCTGGCCCCTTAGATCGAGGTCTTCCATGTGCAGCCCGGCCATCTCTCCCACCCGCACGCCGGTCGCCAGGAATAGACGGATGATGGCCGAGTCCCTGCGCTTGCGGAAGTCCCGGCCGGGTCGCTCCGTGAGCTGCCAGAGGGCCTCGACCTGCTCCGCTGAGAGCAGGGGGATGGGTCGGTCGTCGAGCTTGGGCGACGGCATCCTGCGCATGGGCGAGCGGTCGATGATCCCCAGTCCCTCTCTGCGCAGCGTGCGCTCGTCTCCCCCATCGGCGCAGTAGTTGAACAGCGCCCGCAGCGCTCGGAAGCGGTTGTGGGCCGTGGCCTGTGAACGCGTGTCCTGAAGGTGGGTGATGAAGCCCTGAACGTCCTCACGCTCGATCTTGGTCACGTCCGTGGAGCGATGGTGGGTTTGGAGGTACTCGAGGAAGCGGTCAACGGCCGAGGAGTAGATCTCCTGGGTATTGGGTGAGGCCCCCTCGGCCCTTAGCGCCCTGAGCCATGAGTCCCGGGCATCGGATAGGTGCATCTCCCCTCCTTACAGGCAAGCGGTATCGGCTGAAGCAAGTGGTATTCGACCGCTATGCCAGTCTACTGAAAAGAGATTGGGAGGGGCAAGCACCGCCTCTGACCTGCATCTTTACCGAATTGGTGGGGCGTAGTGGGATTGAACCACTGACCTCTTGCTTGTCGAGCAAGCGCTCTCCCGCTGAGCTAACGCCCCTGGGATCGACTCCGGCGCGCAGTCTAGACCATGAGCCCGTCCGCCTCAGTTCCCGCGCCATCTCAACCTTGTCCGAAGCCGCCCCGTGAGGACGTTTTCGGCCAACCCTCGGTGAAATCTACCGGTAGCTGAGCAGGTCGATAGCGTCTCGCAGCACGGGGAAGGGACAGTGGGTCGCCCTCGCCGAGGGAGAGCCCATGAGGCAGCCCCGCACCGGCCCCGGGACTCCGGCTGCTTCGAGGTTCCGAGCCATGGTGGTCAGAAGGGTGTGGAATGTGAAGGCGATTCCAGCCCGCTTTTCTACCGCTCGAGCGGCCGCCAGCAGTCTGTCGGGGGACGAGTCCGAGGAGAGTATTGAGGTGCGCTCGGCTTCCAGGGCGATGTGTGTGGGTACGACCCGCAGGCCGTAGTGACCCTGAAACGAAATCCTGCCGCGGTTCCATCCTCGGCTCTCCACACACGGGTTCTCGTACACGGCTACTCCTGCGTACAGCGGCAAGAGCACCGCCCGTAACTCGATTGGACTCGTGCAGCTCGCGAGTAAGGCTCCGGCCTCCTCGGGCGCGAGAACGCGCTTCAGGTTGGTTGCCGTAACGATAGGGGCGGCCTGCAACATATACACTGGCTTTCGGCGCGAGGGAATCACTTGTGAATTTAATTATGCACCCAATCCTTGCTAGTGTGAATCCCCTGATTGGGTATGGGTGGTACCCCGTTTGGGGGAGTCGACGTCAAGAGGCGGCGAGCGGAATCGAACCGCTGTGCGGGGCTTTGCAGGCCCCTGCCTAACCACTCGGCCACGCCGCCGCGCCGGTAACTCGTACGCGCGAGCAGGATAACCGGGCTTACGGAGGAAGCCCGCGGTGGCGGAGATGCGACAGTCGCGCAGCGGCCACCCTGATCGATGCGGCAATTCACTCGCGGCCGGGCCGGCGTGCCACGTCTATTACGCTATGTGTGGGGGAACTCGGATCAAGCAAGACAACAAGGGGGTCGCATGTCGGTGTTGATGGAGTCGGCGGTACGGCGCCACAGCCGGTCCTCGCTATTGGCGAACGTGGCGCTGATCGTACTAGGTAGCCTGATCGTCGCCGGCCTGGCCCAGGTGTCCTTGAGGCTTCCCTTCACGCCGGTGCCCGTCACCGGGCAGACCCTGGCGGTCCTGGTCGTGGGTGCATCGCTCGGCCCGGTCAGGGGTGGAATCTCGCTTCTCCTCTATCTGGCGGAGGGGGCGGCCGGCCTCCCCGTGTTCGCCGAGGGCGGTGCGGGACCGGCCCCGCTCCTCTTCCCTTCGGTCACGGGCGGCTACCTATGGGGATTCGTTGTAGCTGCGTTTGTGGTGGGATCGCTGGCGGAGCGGCGCTGGGATCGCCGCCTGTCCAGCGCTATCGGAGCGATGCTCCTTGGGGAGGTCGTTATTTTTCTCTGCGGGGTGGCGTGGCTGTCGGCCGCGCTCGGCGTCCCGGGGTCCGAAGCCTTGGAGTTGGGTCTCTATCCATTCGTTCTCGGCGAGCTCGTCAAGCTGTTGGTAGCCGCGGGGATTCTCCCGGCCGCATGGAAATTGTCCGCTCCGCCCGACCTGGGCCGCATCAATCTTCGATAGTGCAGAGTCGGCGCCACGATAGGGGCGACGCCGTTCAGGGGAGCGCCACCAGCCGAGGGGGCTCGCCCTCGTCTTCGCCTGGAGGCTCGGCCTCGAGGACGCTGGAGCTCGGCAGCCTCAGGGTGAAGATAGATCCCGCCGCATCGGAGCGTTCCAGGGCAAGCGAGCCTCCGAGGATCTCTGCCAGCTTTCTGGAGATGTGAAGGCCGAGTCCCGTCCCACCGGCGCGGCGCGTCGACGTCTGGTCGACCTGGTAGAAGCGCTCGAACACCTTCTCCTGAAGGTGGCCGGGAATACCTTCGCCTTCATCCTCGACCGAGATCGTCACTCCGTCACCTTCTCTGCGGCCGGAGATATTAACGGTGGTGTCCTCCGGCGTGTACTTGGAGGCGTTTTCCATCAGGTTTGCTAAGACCTGACGCAGCTTGCCGCCGTCTGTGCGCAGCAGAGGGAAGTCCGACGAAAAGGCTAGCTCGAAGCGATGCCTCGATGAGCGTGCGCCAATCTCCTCGGACAGCGCAGTGGCTAGCTCCCGGATCGACACAGTGTTCTCGCTTATCGAGTGGCTGCCCGATTCGATCTGCGACACGATGAGGAGATCTTCGATGAGATGCCTGAGCCTGTCGCTCTGCTCCTCGATGGTATTGACGAATAATGCCTTCTGCTCCGAGGAGAGCTTGTCGGACTTGCGCGCCAAAATCTTGATGTACCCACTTATCGAAGTGAGCGGAGTTCTGAGCTCGTGCGAAACCGTAGCCACGAAGTCATCCTTGAGCCGGTTCATCTCAGTGAGGCGGATGAGGGATTCCTTAAGGCGATCGACAAGCCGGGCGTTCTCCAACGAGACACTCGCATGATTCGCGAGCGTTTCTACGAGCGTTACGTCCTCGAGGCTAAAGGTCGAGACGTCGCTGAGGCGGTTACCTACCATCATGGTTCCAATGACGCCGCTCTCTCCGTGCAGTGGCGCCGCGATAGCATCCCTCACCTCTCGGGAGGCGAAGTACGTCCTGAGCTTCTCGTTACTGATGGGCCGAGGCACGAGTACTGCCCGGCCTTCGGCCGCAACCCTGGCCCACACCCCTTCGGTGGGATCGAGCTTTACTGCGCGCATCACGTCGAGATGCTCGCCTGGGCCGAGCGTGGTGACGTAAGCGGGTTCGTCCACGCCTCGAGGAAACAGAATGATCTCAGCCATCTCCGCGCGAAACATCTCGCAGGCGGATGACAGCAGCGACAACACAACTGCATCCATTTCGAGCGACTGATGCGCTACTCGGGTCGATTCATATAGCGCTCCGAGACTGTCGTGCTGGACTCGCATGGATGTGTATGAGCGGTAAGAGAGAAAGAGCACAGCGAGCACAATGAGCAGCAACCACAGTGCCTGTGGGCTTTGCTCTAGTAGCGTAACTGCGAGCAATGCAAGACTTGTGTTGGCCGCCGTTACGGCAAAACTGGGAACCAAGGACTTTGTCAGAGTCTGCAGCTTCACCTGTCCTTCGGCCAATGATATCGCCAGGGCGATCATGATCGCTCCTAGCGACGTCACCAGAAGGGTGGCAAAAAAGGCCGCGGTCCACTCGGCGGGACCGTTGACCATTCCCCAACCGGTCCAAAAGTGGAAGAGCATTATGGCGAGAGCGGCCTCCAGAGCGAAGTTGGCGAGGTTGAACGCCAGCTTTACCGGCGACTGGCGCCTGTAGAGAAGGAGAGCGCCGCCCACGCCGACTATCTGCGCCAGCATGAGCTCTGAGGGGCTCGCAAAGAAGAGCGCCAGGACCAACGGGATCTCGCCCAGCGAGAATGAGTGAGCCTCCCTCTTGAACTCCAAATGCACCACCAGGATCTCTGTGACACAGAAAACCGGCGCCAAGAGCCACCACTGAAAATGGATGCCTGTGTTGAGCGACTCGATATGGCGAACGTAGGAGAAAAACAGAATGCCGGCCAGTAGCGCCAGCGCCGCGTTCAAGAGCCAGACTCGCGCCCGGCCCCCGATCCTCGGCCGGGGCGAGCCTGCCGTTAGTGCTCGCCCCACTGCGCGCTCGACCACGAGTTACGGCTCCACGAGTTACGGGACCACGAGTCTGCGGACCACGAGTTGCGAGCCCAGACATCGCCCTCCCACTGAGCACCCGACCATGAGTTTCGGGCCCAGTAAGTGTCAGACCACGAGTTGCGGCTCCACGAGTTGCGAGTCCACACGACTCCCGACCACGAGTTGCGGCTCCACGAGTTCCTGGTCCAGGAGTCGCCCGCCCACACCTCGGAGTTCCACATGCCACCGGACCAGCTCGTTCCCGACCACGAGTTGCGTGCCCACGTAGCGCCGTCCCACGGCTCTCCGAAAATGTCCTGTTCACCGCTGAGAGCATCGCCGTCCATCTCGACATGCGCGCTTCCGCGGGCTGCCTCGAGCGATCCCGTGCCCTCGGAGCCGACGTGCTCCTGGGCTGCCTCCGGGGGGCGGGCGGCCGCGGCCGCCCCCACGTCGAGTGCGCCCGCTCCTTGCGCGACCGGATCGGCATTCCGCAGGTGGGAAGCAGTGGACGTAAGGAGCGCCTTCACCTCGTCGGGTGACAGCTCCGGCCGCTTGTCGAGCAGCAGCGCGGCCGCTCCCGAGACGACTGCGGCCGCCTGAGAGGTCCCGCTGCCGCGGAAGAAGTGGTCCCCAACGCGACCCTCCGGGTAGGTCAGGTCGATCTCGGAGCCAGGGTTGCGCAGGCTCACAATCGACTTGCCGGGCGCCACCAAGTCGGGGTTGCGCACCCCATCGCCGCGCCTCGACCAATCGGGTACGAAGTCGTCGGCCTTCGACCTGGTGCCCTGATCGTCGAGCGCCCCCACTGCGAGAAGGTAAGGGTTGTAAGCGGGGTTGTTGAGCTTGTCGGGTCCGTAGCCCGCATTGCCGGCCGCGGCCACGACGACGATCCCTCGCCGCCAAGCGACTTCTGCCGCATAGGAAAGGGGGTCGATTGTGTAGGGCTGGGTGCCGTCGGTGCCGAAAGAGAGGTTAAGTACCCTGATGTTTAACCCGCCGTCATGACGGTGCTCTACGACCCAGTCGATTGCCGCCAGGACCTGGGACACGTCCGTGGCGCCGCTGGCGCTGGCGACCTTGACGCTGACGAGGCGGGCGCCGGGAGCGATGCCCTCGTAACCCTCGCTCGAGCCGGCAATGATCCCGGCCATGTGGGTTCCGTGCCCGTAGGTGTCGAGGTAGCGCAGGTTTTCCGCTGAAGACTCGAAGGAGAGATCGGGGCCGTCGACGATCTTATCCTCACCGTCGAGACCGACAACGGGTACGACTCCCGAGTCGATCAGGGCGACGTCGACTCCGCGCCCCGTGATTCCCTTCTTCAGCAAATGGTCTGCGTTGACAGCGCGGCGGACGGCCTCGAGCGAGCCGGCATCCCCGTGCAGCTCGCCCTTGGGATGATCGAGCAAGTCGATGCCGCCGTTCACGGTCACAGAGCGGACACCCGGGGTCATCCGCAGCCTGTTGAGAGTCCCCGACGGAAACCGGGCTACGAAACCGTTGATGATGTCGAGCTCGCGTCCGAGCTCTCCCCCGAGTCGCAGCACCGCGTCCTCGAGTGCGGCGCGGGCGCCGGGATGGGCCGTGATGATGAACTCACGGGAGGGCTGCACGGGTCCGGCGGGCGCGCTCGGCGCGGTGAGCGCC
>JBPCPZ010000127.1:0-8391 GCA_050998655.1 Actinomycetota bacterium | reverse complement strand
GCCTCCGACCTGGAGGAGGCAACCAGGCTGGGGGAGCAGGCCAAGCATCTCGCCCTGAGATCGGTGGCGGCTCGGGAGTTGCTGGGCCTGACGCACTATCGGGCGGGACGCTACCAGGAGGCGGCGCGCGAGCTGGCTGCGTTCAGGCGCCTATCGGGCTCGCAGGAGCAGAATCCGGTCCTGGCCGACTGTCACCGGGCGCTCGGGCGATCGCAGCACGCCCTCGAGGTGTGCGACGAGATCGACCGCCTATCAGTATCGGAGGCCGTGTTCTACGAAGGCGCAATCGTCGCCGCAGGCGCGCTCGCAGACCTCGGCCGTATGGAAGAGGGACTCGCCCGACTCGAAGCGCTGGAACTCGAACCCGCCGTTGCCCAGGAGCACCACATTCGCGCTTGGTACGCACTCGGCGACCTCCTCGAGCGACGCGGGCGGTTTCGCCAGGCGCTGGAGTGGTTCGAGGCGGCCGCGGAGGCGGACGAGGACGCCACCGATGCGAGAGCACGGGCCGGCCGTCTGCGCGAGCCGATCTAGCCGTCAGCGCCTACGAACAAATCGCAATAATGCTCCGAACCTGTTGTTTCCCCCACGAATACCCTCATACTCCAAATTACTGACATACCGGGAAACACGAGGGGGAACCTTGACGACTGTACTGAAGCTCAAGAAGACGTTTATAGCTGTGGCGGCGGGGGCGATCGCGGCAATGCCTGGACTGGCGCTGGCCGATCCGCCCGGCAACAACGGCACCGTAAAGATCGACCGCGTGGAGTTCGACACCCACCCCAACAACCAGCCTCACGTCGGCTGTATCTTCCAGGTCGACTTCTACGGCTACGACGAAGGTAATCTCCACGCCGACTACACCTTCAAGCTGGTGCCGCCGACCGCGGACGGCTCCACCGGTGGAAACGTATTCATCGGAGGGGACAGTGCCGGTGGGGGCACCGACCTCGACGCCGAGGTCACGGTCGATCTCAGCTCGTTGATCAACTCGTCGGGAGTCGATCCTCACCCCATCCAGGGACATCACGTGAAGTTGACGGTTAATGCAGAGGGATCTCAGGGGGCCGACGTCAAGCACAAGGTCTTCTGGGTTGAAGGCTGCGGCGAGCCGAACGGCTCCGCCGATCTTCCTCCACAGGGTGAGATCCAGACACTCGACGGTGACGCGACCTCCTACCTGGCGCCGGAGGAGACCAAGCTCGACGGCCCCCTCGCACTTGCGCTGCTGGGCGGAGTGGCCGGGGTCTTCCTGATCACCCGCAAGCTCGCCGGGAAGCTGGTCGGCGCTAAGTCAGACCACTAACCGACCGGAACGGTCCATCTCTCAGGAGGCCCCCTCGGGGGCCTCCTGTTTTTCCAGGTAGCGCAGGTAGCCCCAGGTGTTCATCCAGGTAGATGTGGTCGCCTCGACCCGGTCGACAACCCCCTCGGAGAGCCTGGCCTCGAGTTCGCCCCGGGCCCTCTTCGCCACGTACGCGGTGGCCGAGTCGAGGTCGTCGGCGCCCTCCGAGCGCGCCGCCTGTACCCACGCGCCCCACTGTCGCAAACCGTTGGCGGCCTCTTCGCAGACCGCCGCAACACTGCCTCCGCCCCCGTCGTCGTGGCTAGAGAAATGGGTCAGCCACATCGCAGTCGCCCCCAGCTTGCTGATGCGCGTGATCGACTCAAGCGCCTTCTCGAGATGGAACTCGGGCGGTGGAGTGGCGGGGCGGACAATACCGGCATCGCCCAGGCGGACCCCGAGCGCATCGCCGACGAAGACGGTTTCCGAGGGATCGTCGAAGAACGCGTGGTGATGATAGGCGTGACCCGGTGTCTCGACTGCAGTGAGTGTGCGCCCGCCGAGGTCGATCGAGTCGCCGTCCTCCAGCACGTGGATACGGTCGGCCGCAAGGGCATCGACGCCGCCCCACATCCGCGTCATGCCGTCGCCGTAGATACGGGCCGCGCTCGTCCACAGCTTGGAAGGGTCAATGAGATGAGGAGCGCCGATGGGATGGACGGCCACCCTGGCCTGAGGAAACCGCTGTGCCAGGGTCCCGGCGGCGCCGGCGTGATCGAGATGGATATGGGTGACAAGAATCCAATCCAGAGAGGACACTCCGCAAGTCTCGAGCCCCGACAGCACGTGCTCGAGCGACGACTTCGGCCCGGTCTCGATCAGCGCCGTCTGCTCGCCTCGAATCACATAGGTAGCCGTGATACCCGCCAAGCCAAGCATGTGGGTGTCGATGACTTCAATATCGCTCACGCGCCTGCTCCGTCTCTGTGCCCTCGGTTCCGCCGCCTCGGAGGGTAGCGTGTTGGCAATGTCCCCCCTTTCAACCCGTCCACCTGCGGTGGTGATCATCAATCCCAACGCCGGTCGTTTCGCTGCGGGCAGGCTGAGAAAGGACGTGATCGCGCATCTCCGGGAGCGTTTTAGCGTCGACGCCTACTCCACAACGGACCGGGACACCGGCATCACGATCGCCGCAGAGGCAGCCGAGGCCGGCGCAGAACTGGTAATCGCCTTCGGGGGTGACGGGCACGTCAATGAAGTCGCCAACGGGCTCGCCGGCGCCGCCTCGGCCCTCGCCATCGTCCCGGGTGGGACGATGAACGTGTTCGCCCGCGCCCTCGGCGTGCCGCTTGATCCCTTCCAGGCCGTCGATCAACTTCTGAAAAACATCGCTACCCCCGCCACTCAGGTGCCGCTGGGGCGCATGAACGAGCGTTATTTCACTTTCTCGGCAGGCTGCGGGTTCGATGCGGAGGCGGCGGAGCGAGTTGAACGCTACGTACCGGCAAAACGGCGCTTCGGGGAGGTCTGGTTCTACTGGAGCGCCTTCAGAGTTCTGGCCGGCAGCCATCGCCACCGGCGCCCGCAGATGACGCTCTCCGGCGACTTCGGCCAGATGCCGGTTTCGATGGCGATCGCGTGCAACGCGGGGCCCTACGCTTATATCGGCAACAGGCCCGTGATGATCGCACCGGAGGTCAAGCTGCACGGGGGAATAGACGTGTTCGCCCTCAAGACGATGCGCATCGAGGCGCTGCCCCTCTATGCCTGGCGTGTGATGGTCTCGAAAGACCTCATTCATCATCGCGACGTCCTCTACCATCAAGGCCTCCACTCGTTCGAACTGAGCTCGGAAACTCCCTTCGCCCGCCATGTGGACGGTGAGCCGCTGCCACCCGCTCGTATCGCTCGCTTCGAGCTCGCCTCCGGAATCCTGAACGTCAAGACTTGAAAGAGTGACCTTGTCTCGATGACCATCGTGGTGCTCGGTGCCTCGGGAGAGTTGGGGGCCGCAGTCGTGAATCGGCTCCTCGACGCGGGCGACGATGTCGGGGTGATCGAGCCCTCGCCCGAGCGCGCAGAGCTTTGGCGGCGCGCCGGAGCTCACGTGGCCCCCGGCAGCTCGAGCGATGCGGACCTCATCGAACGAGCCGCACAAAACGCACGCACGCTCGTGGTTCTCGGCGCAGATCAGGAAGTCTTGAACGCTGCCGTGGAGGGGGCGCGCTTCGCAGGGGTCGAGCGAATCGTCGTCACGGGGCCTCGCAGCAAGCCAGAATCGATCGCTCTGCTTCGCGCGAGCGGGCTCGATTACGTGGTGCTCGAAACCGGACGCCGCCTGCTGGGTGCCGCTTCGCCCGCAGACGTGGGGCGCGCCGTCGACGCGGCCGACGATCTGCCCGGCCGGC
Source organism: Actinomycetota bacterium (assembly GCA_050998655.1). Classification (GTDB taxonomy): domain Bacteria; phylum Actinomycetota; class CADDZG01; order CADDZG01; family WHSQ01; genus JACDAL01. The sequence continues at coordinate 4,695 of JBPCPZ010000127.1, read as the reverse complement.
CTCGGCTCGAGCTGTCGCTGAGGAGCACGGAGGCGTGGCGCGAGCTCCGGCTGGAGCCGCCGCAGGGCCGGAGCGGCGCTCACTCCTAGCGCAACGGATGGAACACGAGGCCGGTCACCGCTTTGGGCCAGAAGTAGCTCGCCTTCTGCGGCATCCTCTTGGCTTCGCGGGCGACTTCGACCACCGCCACGGCCTCCAGCGGTTTCATGAGCACTCCGAAGGTGAACGAGTCCTCGGCCACCAGCCGCCTTATCTCTGGCTCCTCGGAGGAGAACCGCATCGCGTCGATCCCCTCGGGCAGGAGCCGGGGCAGTATCGCCTCGTGCAGCGCGACCACATCGAGGCAGCGCCACACCTGCGGCTGGTCTCCGAGGGTTCTGGCGACAAGCTCCTCTTCTACCTCCAGCAACAGCTCCGAGCCGGGCACAATCACGAGGAAGGCGTGATCGGCGGCCGAGTGTTCGAACACGCGCTCGGCAACTGCCCGATCGAGCTCCTTGGCTGCGAAGTCTTCGATCAAGCGGGTGCGCACTGCACCGTCTGAAACCGAAGCCTGGAAGGCGCGGTGATATGGCAGCACGTTGAGATCCTCGACATCGGCGTCGGCACAGAAACACATCACCGCACTCGCCGCCGTACTTCCGCCCGACTCCTTGGCATACTCGAGCGCGGTTTCATAGCGGTGGTGCCCGTCGGCGATCACCAGGGGACCGGGGCGGACCGCGGCCGAAAGAACCTCGATCTCGGCGGCTGCCCGCACCACCCACATGCGGTGAAGCGTGCCGGACTCGTCCTACAGCCGGGCCTCTGGGGGTCTCTGAGTGAGCGAGTCGAGAAAAGGGGCCAGCTCCCCCTGGCCGCGGGAGGTGGCGTAGAGCGGAGAGATGTTGACCGGACACGCCCGCAGCAGTGCAAGGCGGTCTTCAATAGGCCCCGGCATGGTCCGTTCATGGGGCAGGATGCCGCTTTCTTCGCCGAGCTCTTGGAGACGCAGCGCTCCGATCACGCCGGTCACTCGCTTGGGCACCCCGTTGCGGGTGAAGTCTTGGCGGTAGACATAAAGGCAGGGTTGCTCGTCGGCGACCAGAACGCCGTCTTCCAGCCATGAGTCGAACTGGACCGCTGCCTTTCGATAACGGTCATCCGGATCGTGGGTCTCCGAGAAGGGCAGCTCGATCCTCACCGCATTATGAGGATGGCGTTCGTGAAGCTTTTTCTGCGCCTCCTCGGAGATAACGTCGAAGGGCGGGCAGACGATGTCCGAGAGCTCTTGCGAGCGCGCATAGCGGACGCCGCGAAACGGCCCAAGGTCGGGCATTACGTGCCGCTATCCGGCCGGTTGAGGTTGTGGAGGAAGGGTGCTCAAGGACGCTTCGAGCGACTCGTCGGTCAGCGTGAAGTCCTCGAGCCCGCCGGCGAGGAACGCCTCGTAGGCGCTCATGTCGAAGTGACCGTGCCCGCATAGATTGAACAGGATCACTCGCTCCTCATCTGCCGCATGAGCCTGCAAGGCCTCGTCGATGGCCGCTCGGACCGCGTGAGCAGGCTCCGGACCAGGGATGAATCCCTCGGTGCGAGCGAACTGCAAGGCCGCTTCGAACACCGGCACCTGCCCATAGGCGCGCGCCTCGTACACCCCTTGATGCACAAGGGCGCACATCAACGGAGCATCACCATGGTAGCGGAGCCCTCCGGCGTGAAGCGGCGCCGGAACGAAGTCGTGGCCGAGCGTGTACATCGGCATGAGCGGCGTGGTGCCGGCGGTGTCGCCGAAGTCATACGCATAGGTGCCGCGCGTAAGCGTGGGGCAAGCCTCAGGCTCCACGGCGACGAAGCGTGTGTGTGCATCGCCTCGTAGAACATCCGCTGCGAAGGGATAGGACAGGCCTGCGTAGTTGGAGCCGCCTCCGACGCAGCCGATGACAACATCGGGTTTGTCCTCGAACAGCTCCATCTGCTTCTTGGCTTCGAGTCCGATGACGGTCTGGTGAAGACATACGTGGTTGAGGACGGACCCGAGCGCGTAGTTTGTGTTGGGATCTTGAGCCGCGATCTCTACGGCCTCAGAGATGGCGATGCCGATGGAGCCGGTGGAGGAGGGATCGGCCGCAAGCACGTTGCGTCCGGCCGACGTCTCCTCCGACGGAGAGGCGTGGACTTTGGCCCCCCATGTCTCCATCAGGACGCGGCGGTAGGGCTTCTGGTCGTATGACACCTTGACCATGAACACCAGGCACTCCAGCCCGAAGGCGGTACATGCGTGTGCAAGAGCAGATCCCCACTGTCCGGCTCCCGTTTCCGTCGCAAGCCGGGTGATGCCTGCCTGCTTATTGAAGTAGGCCTGCGGCACCGCGGTGTTGGGCTTGTGGGATCCCGCCGGCGAGGTTCCCTCCCACTTGTAGTAGATGCGCTGCTTGTTGGACAACCCCAACGACGCTTCGAGGCGGTGAGCCCGATGCAGGGGAGAGGGCCTCCACTGACGGTAGACATCGAGAACCGGTCCGGGGATGTCGATGTAACGCTCGGAGGAGACCTCCTGTGCGATGAGTGACTCGGGAAACAGCGGGGCCAGATCGGCGGGCCCCACCGGCTGCATCGTCCCGGGATGGAGCGGGGGCATAGGATCGCCCGGCATATCCACGAGCAGGTTGTACCAGGCGGTGGGAATGTCCTGCTCTTGCAGCAGGGCTTTGGTGATGTCCACTCTGGGCATCGCTGCTCTCTCCTCGATCGGGGCCTCAGGCGATGCACCCTAACGGGGTGGGCTGGGTCGGTGCTCCGCCCGGGACGACGCGCTACAAGGCACCCAGCCTCCTGTGGGGGAACCTCAGGGGCCGCCGCCGGTGGAGTTGATCACCTGCCCGGTGATCCAGCGAGCGTCGTCCGAGCACAGCCATGCGATCAGCCGCGCCGCGTCGTCGGGCTCTCCCCACCGACCCTGGGGCTCGAGGCCGAGCACCTCCTGCTTCAGCTCGTCGCCGGCATAGCCGGTGTCGGTGGCCCCGGGGTTGACCGTGTTCACGGTGATGCCGCGCGGCGCCAGGTGGGCCGCGAGGCTCGCAGTGAGCTGGTGGACGGCCCCTTTGGATGCGATGTAGGGGAGCTCTGAGGGCATGGGGGAGAGATGCTGGCCCGAGGTCATCATGAGCACCCGGCCCCCGGTTCGCCCGTCGTGGCGGCGGGCGAACTCCTTGACCAGCAGCAGAGTTGCACGAGTGTTGACCTGGAAGGTCAGGTCGAGCTCGGCGGCCGTGATTTCCTCCAGCGACAGGGAACTAGAACGTGCGTGGTTGCAAACCAGGATGTCGACGTGCCCGAGTCTCGACGCAGCCCAGGCAATCACCACCTCGGGAGCGGCATCGTCGGCGAAGTCGGCCTCGACATGGGCGACGGGCCCTCCACGAGAGCTGAGCTCCCCCACCAACGAGTCCACGCCCGCCGCATCCGCACCCCAGGGCTGCTCTCGGTCGTGCGGAGTCCACGAGTGGAGCGCCACCGCAGCTCCCCCAGACAACAGCCTTCCGGCAACTGCGAAACCGATGCCGGCCCGGCGGCTCACTCCGGTCACGACCGCCACTCGTCCCTGAAGAGTTCCCACGGCACCGAGTTTAGGATCACCGCTCACAACTCGATGAAGGAGACAGCATGGAGAAGAGGCGGCTGGGACGCAACGGGCACATGAGCTCGGTGCTCATTTACGGCGGCGCGGCACTGTCCGAGGTGGACCAGGCAACGGCCGACGAATCGATCGCCCTGGCGCTCGATGCCGGCATCAATCACTTCGATGTGGCGGCCTCCTACGGCGACGCCGAGCTTCGCTACGGCCCGTGGATGAAGGACATCCGCGATCGCATCTTCTTGTCGACCAAGACCGAGGAGCGCACCAAACAGGGGGCCGCTCAAGAGATCCACCGCTCGCTCGAGCGCCTGCAGGTTGACAATGTCGACCTGCTGCAACTTCACGCGGTCAATAACATCGCGGAGCTCGACAAGGCGACCGCAACGGGAGGCGCCCTGGAGGCCGCCATCGAGGCGAAGGAGCAGGGCCTAGTCCGGGCCGTCGGGATTACCGGCCACTCTCACTCAGCGCCGTCCACCCATCGCGAAGCCCTTCGCCGATACCCCTTCGAGACGGTGCTCACGCCGCTCAACTACCTGCTCTATTCGAACGAAGATTACCGGCGCGACTACGAGGACCTGGTCGCGGAAGTAGAGCGTCAGGACGCCGGCCTCATGATCATCAAAGCGATTGCCAGAAATCTGTGGCGAGAGGGCGAGCAACGCTACGCCACCTGGTACGAGCCCTTCGAGCAGCAGGAGCACATCGACGCCGCCGTCGATTTCGTGCTGGCCCGGCCTGAGATCGCCGGATTGTGCGTGGCCGGCGACGTACGCCTGCTGCCAAAGATCGTCACCGCCGAGAAGCAACGCCGGGCCGAAAACCCCAGCGAGGTGCTGGAGGATGTCGAAGATTACGCGACGCCGTTCGCCCCGGCCCCCGGCCGCGTCGGCCCTCTCTAGATTCATGGAGCAGTATCTCGCCGCCAACCGTGCACTGTGGGACGAGTGGACGGCCATCCACGAACACTCGAGCTTCTACGCCGTCGAGGGCTTCAAGCGGGGCGGCATCCGGCTGCGCGCCTACGATCTCGCCGAGATCGGCGACGTGGTCGGCAAGGACTTACTTCACCTCCA
>JBPCPZ010000110.1:0-7570 GCA_050998655.1 Actinomycetota bacterium | reverse complement strand
CATCCTTGACCAACGCAATCGCAGGAGGGCTCATCGATAGTTCCGTTACACCCAGTCCCACGAGGATCTGCGCAGCCTGAGGATCGCCCGCAAGCTCTCCACACACTCCCACCCACTTGTCGTGCCGTTGAGCCGCCTCAACGACATGAGCGATGAGCCTCAATATGCTCGGGTGAAGATGATCGGCCAGACCTGCGACACGGTTGTTGCCTCTATCCACCGCCAGCGTGTACTGGGTCAGATCATTCGTTCCGATTGAGAAGAAGTCGACGTGTGGAGCAAAGGCATCTGCGGAGATGGCACAGGCGGGCATCTCAACCATGATCCCCACCTCGATATCGTCCGGAGTTGGATGCCCGGCTCGCCTCACCTCGGTGTGCGCCTGTACAAGGTGCTCGCGGGCCTGGAATAGCTCATCGAGCGTACTGACCATCGGGAACATCAGCTTTAGCGAATTGCCGGCGGCTGCCCGCAGGGCAGCGCGAAGCTGTGTCAGCAGCACCTCCGGTTGCGCGAGTGAGACACGAATTCCGCGCAAGCCCATGAAGGGATTCGTCTCGGGCTCAAGCTCCAACCAGGCGGGTGGCTTGTCGGCTCCGACATCCATCGTGCGCAGGATCAAGGGCCTGTCACCCAGGGCCTGAGTTATCGCGGCGTAGGACGTGAGCTGCTCCTCCTCTGTTGGCGCCGTGTCCCGATCCAGGAAAAGGAACTCCGTGCGCAACAGGCCGACCCCGTCTGCACCGGCGACCAATGCATCTTCCACCCCAGCAACCGAGCCGAGGTTTGCGCTCACCTCGATGCGATGCCCATCGCTTGTAGCGGCGGGCTCGAAGGCCGTGCGGTGCGCAGTCACCCGCTGGATCTCCCGCTGCCGTTCGAGAGCTTCGTAGCGAGATACAAGCCCTGCGTCTGGATCGACGTAGATGGCTCCCGACCCACCGTCGATCAACAGCTGCGCACCCTCCGCCAGACCAAGTACCTCGTCGCCCGCGCCCACAACGGTCGGGATCCCGAGCGATCGGGCAAGAATCGAGGCATGACTGGTAGGCCCGCCGCGTGCGGTAACTATGCCGCGCACCAACTCGAGATCGAGCGAGGCCGCCTCGGCCGGCGCCAGCTCGGCGGCTACGAGGATCCCCGGGCCCCCGAGCTCGGAAGCAGCCGGCGGCACTCCAATGAGGCACGCCAACACCCTGTGGCCGACCTCCGCCACATCTTCTGCCCGTTCGCGCTGATACTCGTCGTCCAGCGAGCGGTAGCGGCCCACGACCGAGTCGATCTCCCTTGCCCACGCGCGCGCAGCGCTCGATCCATCTTCGGAGATCCCCTGCCGGACCGGATCGAGAAGCATCGGGTCGTCGAGCAACAGGAGGTGAACGTCGAAGATCGCTGCACTCTGTTCGCCGGCCCGATCGGCGATGCTCCCGCGCGTTCCGGATAGCTCCCGCCGCACCTGCGCGACGGCTTCCTCCAGGGCAGCGAGTTCGTGGGGGGCATCCACCGAGACCTCGGGGGGAATCTCGATTTCGGGACGACGCAAGCGACGCACGACTCCGGTCGCGCTGCCCGGAGACACCGGCAGTCCCGTAAACGTCGCTCCCTCCACCGCGCTCACCTTCGGTGGCGTCGGCGCGATTGCCCCGGCTTGATCACCGAAACCCTCGTCGGCGAGCACCTGCAGCGCGGCGAGCGCATCGCTCGCCTGGGGCCCGCGTGCCGTGATGCTGATGTCATGGTTCCGCCTCACACCCAAGGTGGCGATAGCGTTCAGGCTGCGCGCAGTGACCGGTCCCCTTCCCGTGGCGAGATTGGTTACTTCGATCTTTGCGTCGAAGTCGCCCGCGGTGCGAACGAAGCGGGCCGCGGGGCGAGCGTGAAGTCCGAGCGGGTTGACGACCGTCAGCCGCAGCTCCTTGATGCTGCCTGTGTCTGGTTCCTCAGGCGCCGTCTTACCAGTATCTTGCGACTGCTCGACACCGAGGTGCGCGGCCTTGCCTTGAAGTCCGCCTCGCGCCTCGCGTGCGACACCTTCGAGGTCCTCGCCTATTCGAGCGCCTGCTGCCGCCGCGACTGCTCCTTCGACCAGCGGAGCCTCGCATAGATAAACCCGGGCTCGTTGCTCATCGTCAAGCATGTCGAGCGCAACTTCCGCGCTTATCACTGCGCTGCCGAGATCCATAAGCACGAGCACGCCATCGCCCGAATCCGCCTTCTCGATCGCAGCGAGCACAAGAACCGCGTCGGTGCCGATGGGATTGCCGGGTTCGTCGAGTCCTCCGGCGGCCTCGATTGCAACCTCCTCGCCGCCCATCTGCCGAGCAAGCTCCACCACGCCCTTTGCAATCGGAGAGCTGTGCGACACGATCACTATCCCGACCACTGAAGTCCTTGAGTTAGGAGTTCTTCCAGGTTTCGGCCGCAATCCTGAGCAGCATGTGTGACGAGGTTGCGCCCGGATCTTGATGACCCGCGCTGCGCTCGCCAAGGTAGCTCGCGCGGCCCTTACGTGCCACCAGTGGAATGGTCGCCTCCATTCCGTCTTTGGCTGCGTCCGACGAACGCTCTAGCGCGTCACCGAGCGAGGCCCCGCTCTCCACTGCATCTATGAAAGCGTCTCGTGCAGGAACGAGGGCGTCGATCATGGTCTTGTCGCCGGGGTCGGCCTTGCCGCGCGCTTGGACGCCCTTCACAGCCGACTCCAAAGCAGACGACCAGTCATGCGCGCTCAGCTCGGACTTCCCCGCGCTCGCAGAACCCAGCTGCAAGAAGAGAGTTCCGTACAGTGGTCCCGCGGCACCTCCGACCTTCGAGATGAGCGCCATGCCGACCACCTTCAATGCCGCCCCCACATCTTCTCCCGACACCGCCTCGAGCTTGGGGAGCGCAGCCTGCATTCCCCGGTCCATGTTGGTGCCGTGATCGCCATCACCGATCGCCGCGTCGAGCTTGCTGAGGTACTGCTTGTTATCCGATATCTCGGTGGCGAAGTTGCGTACCCACTGCAGGACGTCGTCGTAGACGATCGTCACTTCATCATCCTCCTCCACCTGACCTTTGCGAGGTCACGCGCCCCAGCGCAGACCGGGGGTGTTGACCGGAGCGTCCCACAGACCCGTCAACTCGTCGTCGAGCTTGAGCAGCGTGATCGAGCAGCCCGCCATCTCCAACGACGTTATGTAGGGACCAATCAGGTTGCGAGTGATCTTCAAACCCTTGCCATCGAGGAAGGCGATGAGATCGTTATAGAGCACGTACAGCTCGATCAGCGGTGTGCCGCCCATCGAGTTGACAAAGGCCAGCACCTCGTCGCCGCGCTCGAACGGAAGGTCGCTCACGATGGGCTCGGTGAGACGCTCTACTACCTCTTTGGCAGATGCCAGCGGGGCGCGCTCGCGTCCCGGCTCGCCGTGAATGCCTATGCCGATCTCCATCTCGTCGTCGCCGAGCTCAAAGGTAGGCTCTCCTGCGGCAGGGACGGTGCAGGATGTTAGAGCCATGCCCATGCTGCGGCCACGAGAGTTAACAGTTCGACAGATGTCTGCCACCTCTTTGAGCGAGCGACCTTGTTCCGCCGCCGCCCCGCAGATTTTCTCCGCCAGCACAGTCGTGCCGACTCCCCGTCGACCCGCGGTGTAGAGGCTGTCTTTGACGGCAACGTCGTCATCGATCACGACCGCCTCGACTTCGATCGACTCTTCTTTGGCCAGGTCCGCAGCCATCTCGAAGTTCAGGACGTCGCCCGTGTAGTTCTTGACGATGTGCACAACCCCCGCGCCGCCGTCGACCGCCCTGGTGGCTTCCAGCATCTGATCGGGCGTGGGTGAGGTGAACATCTCGCCGGGGCAGGCGGCGTCCAGCATCCCCATGCCGACGAAACCTCCGTGCATCGGCTCGTGCCCGGAGCCGCCCCCGGAGACGAGGGCGACCTTCCCACTTACCGGAGCGTCCGCTCGCGCCACGTAGTAGGGATCGAAGTTGACGCGCACATGATCTGAGTGTGCGTGTGCGGCCCCTTGGAGCGACTCCAAGACCACGTCCTCCGGGCGATTGATTAGCTTCTTCATGGCTCCCCTTCCCGAGCGGTTCACTGCGTGAGCGCATCCTACGCCGATGCCCGAGGGGGCTGAGAAGCGAGCGTCGTACGTGAGCCACCGCGGCCTGGCGTCCGGCCCGGCCCGATCAGCGGCTGCGGAGGCGCCGCAACACCCGGCGCTCGACCTGCAGGGCAACCTTCTCGGTCCGGTGGTGATCGCGGCAGTGGGCCAGCTCGTGGGCCAGGATCGCAACCCAGAACTCGTCCATGGCCGGCGGCTCGACCGGAAGGCGGTCCTGGGCGTAGTAGTAGCGCTGCTTTGCAAGATCGTCCCTCATCGCCCTCGGATAGAACGTCACCCGGCAGTAGCGGCCGTCGGTCTTCCTGGTGGGGCGATAGAGGGAGTCGGCCAGGTGCCGGTCCCGCGGGACTGCGCTCACCCCCGGGCGAGCGCGAATGCGCAATCGGGTCAGATGCGAGGTCATTCTTCGCCACAGGTGCAGCCGCTTGATCTCCGCGACCGCGTTGCTCATCGCCGGATGGGTACGCGGGCCGCCCTCGATCGTAACCGGCGCTCTTGGCGAGGCCGCGCTCTTTTCATTAATGGCCACCGGCGACGGCTGAGCGAGCGGCGCAAGCTCGAACTCGGGCGGCGCCGCCTCACAGGCGGCCGCGAGTGATAGCGCAGCCAACAATAATGCAGCCCTCTTCATTGAGTTTAGTTTAGAGCCCACTCCGGCCTCCGGCTCTAGGTAATGGTGCTGATCCCCCAGCGACTGACGAATGCCTCTCCGGGCTCTAGCACTCGCAGGCCCTTGCCGTTGTTGAAGGCGTCGGGGGCGCAGGTCATCGGCTCGACGGCCAATCCGCGTCGCCGCCTACTCTCGTCTCCGATTGCATCGCCCGTAAAGACCTGTATGTAGTCGTGCTGTTCGTCCATGAACAGGACAACCCCGGGGCGACTCGGAGGAGCGAACTCTACCCGTACCATGCCGTCGTTATCCCGCCTGAGGTCGGTGAAGCAGTGATCGAGGCGGGTGTCCCCGAGACGCCGCATCGACGTGAAATCGAGGTCTGTGCCCTGGACTGGAGCCTCGCCGGTCGGGACGAGACGGTCGTTGGTGGTGAGAACCGTCGCGGCCCGCATGCGAACCTGCACGTCATCCACCCCTCCGGAACCTGCGGCGAGGTAGGGGTGGTAGCCGGCGCCAACAGGGGCCGGCTCGGTGCCGCGGTTGTGGACATTGAGCCGGACCTCGAGTCCCACGCCGGTCAGCGCGTAGGTGATGTCGATCAGAAGAGAGAACTCGTAGCCCTTTTGCGGATAGAGCGCGCACGACAGCCGCACGCTCTCGGCCTGGGTGGACCCCTCAATGAACGGGCGCCAGCGGACGAGCCCGTGAATGGCGTTGTCCCGCTCGGGCTCAGTGAGGGCCAGTTGTCTGTCACGCCCGGCGAACGAGTAGCGGCCGTGATCGATGCGGTTGGGCCACGGCGCCAGGACCTGCCCGCGGCTGTAGTCACTCATGGCCTCTTCGGCAAAGGTATCGAGCAGCTCGATACCATCCACCGTGTAGCTGCGCAGAGTCGCTCCGACTTCTGTCACGACGGCGCGCTGGGGGCCGCGCTGAATCACGTGCTGGCGCCCCGAGGGCGGCAGCGAGATCACATTCAGTATCCGAGCCTGGGATCTACCGTCGCCTCGAGCGGCTCTCCCGCGACAAAGTGAGCGACATTGCGCTCGATGAGACTGCACAATGCGGGCAGTCCCATGACCCACGTGTTTGCGATGTGTGGCGTGATGATGCAGTCGTCCAGCTCCCACAGGGGGTGGCCCTCGGGCAGCGGCTCGGGAGTGGTGACGTCGAGCGCGGCCCCGCCGATCACACCGCGCTGGAGCGCATCGACCAGAGCGTCGGTATCGACCAGCGCTCCTCGGGCGACGTTGATCAACCAGGCGCTGGGATTCATGCGGGCAAACATCGCCTCGTCTAGGAGACCCTCTGTCTCGGAGGTAGTGGCGGCCGCTAGAACGACGAAATCGACCTCTGAGATCACCTCTGGAAGCACCCCCACCACCGCCGTCCTTTGAGCCCCCGCCAGGGACCGGCCGGAGCGGTTGACACCGATCACGTGCGCGTCGAAAGGCTCGAGCATCGAGGCCAACGAACCCCCGATGCCCCCGGTGCCCACGATGGCGACCTTCGCCTGGCCGTGGAAGCGCCGCTTTGTGGAGCTCGAGTCCTCGGGGTGCCAGCTAGTGGCGCCTATGTGATCGTGCATGCGATGCCACGCGACAAGCATGAACGCGAGCGCGTGTTCGGCGCAGGACTCGCCGTAGATGCCCTTGGCACAGGTCCACGCATGACCCTCGTCGATGACACCGGTTGCAACGAAGGGCTCGATTCCTGCGAACGGAAGCTGCACCCACCGGGCGGGCGAGCGCTCCAGGGCGTGCTTGAGGCCGTCCGGGTCGGAGGGATCCACCCACACGATGCCGTCCGCCTTCTCCGCACCGGCTATCTCGCCGCCGCCGCGCCGGATCGCGTCGAACAACTCATCGTCGGGAGGATCGCCGGCGGGTGACTTGTCTCCCAGCACTGCGATGCAGACTGCCACTACAACAACGGCTCCCGGGCGATGTCGGCCATCTCGCATCCGCAACTGGGGCAAGGCGCGTGCTCGCCCTCGTGGACGACGAAGACGTCTCCGCAGTGGCGGCAGCGAAGGACCACTATCTCAGCACTCATCGCAGCCGAGGCTATACCGGCGCGCGTCCGTCGTTCTCCTATCGAGTCGCCCGCTCGGAGGCGGGCCGAAACGCCAGTCCGTCTCCTTCTGCCGTCACCGAGACGACATCTCCGTCGGAGAACTCTCCCTCGAGCAGCTTGAGCGCCAGGGGGTCCAAGACCTCCTTTTGCAGCAGCCGCTTGAGAGGCCGCGCCCCGTAAGCGGGGTCGTAGCCCTTCACGGACAGATAAGCACGGGCGTCCTCAGTCACCTGGAGCTCGATATTGCGCGCGCCGAGCCTCTTCCGCACGATGTCGAGCTGCAGCTCCGCGATGCGAGCCAGATGCTCGCGATCGAGCCGCTGAAACACGATGAGCTCGTCCACACGGTTCAAGAACTCGGGCTTGAAGTGGTCCCGCACAGTCTGCAGCACCTTGTCCTCGATCTGTGGCTCGCTCTCGGTGGCGGACAGGATCCATTGCGAGCCGAGGTTCGAGGTCATGATCACCACCGCGTTCTTGAAGTCGACGGTGCGTCCCTGAGAGTCGGTCAGCCGTCCGTCGTCGAGGATCTGCAAGAGCACGTTGAAGACATCGGGATGCGCCTTCTCGATCTCGTCCAGCAAGATCACCGAGTACGGGCGGCGGCGAACAGCCTCCGTGAGCTGCCCGCCCTCCTCGAACCCCACGTATCCGGGAGGGGCGCCGACGAGGCGGCTGACGGTGTGCTTCTCCATGTACTCGCTCATGTCGATCCGGACCAGGGCGTTCTCGTCGTCGAACAGGAACTCGGCGAGCGCCCGTG
>JBPCPZ010000050.1:0-11254 GCA_050998655.1 Actinomycetota bacterium | reverse complement strand
ACGATGCGCCCGTCGAGGAATGCGATGAAGTGCGAAACCAGCGTCTTTATTCGTTGGCCCTCCCACTCGATGGTCTTGGTACGTAGGAGAGGAGTCACCGCCACTCGCAGCTCCTCACCACCCTCGTTTCCGAGCTGAACGACCTGAGCCAGCTTGCTGCTTGGAAACAGCGGATTTGTGACTGCGGTCGGATCAGAGAAGGAGGGCTCATCGAGATCGACACGTTGGCTCTGCGGGGCGGTGTCGATGCCCGGGCCTGCATCCTGGGGCCGGCGCTCGGAAGTTGGGCCCTCATTGCTGCATCCGTTCGCTGCGAGCGCTACCACCACGCCGGCTCCGACGAGCACCAGGCGACTTCTTCTCGAGTCTTTCACGGCTCACCAACTCTCCAATAAACAGTGGGACGGCCACCTTTCCGGTGACCGCCCCCATTTGCAACTGGCCAAAGCCGAACGCTACTCGTCGTCTAACTCCTGGCCGGTTACCTCGAAGCTGTCATTCATGTTGCCCTCGACCTGCTTGCCGTTGGAAAGACGAACCTCGACTCCGAAGGCGGCTCCGTCGTCACCGATCTCCGTCTCCGTGACCTTCCCGCCGCCCGTGTGCTCGAGCGCGGCGGCAGTAGCCCTTTCGAGAACCCGGCCCGACAACGGCTTGTCATCTGCGCCCGTTGCCACGGCTACACCCGAACCGCCGCCGATGACGGCGAGCGCAAGGGCGCTTCCGGCGATCCACTTAGTCCTGCGAGTCAGTGCCATTGCTGATCCTTCCTCGTAATGGGGGCCGACCCCTTCGGCCCTGTATTGATAACGCCATGATGAACCGCTATCCCTGAGCGGATGCTGAAAGGCTGAACGGCGCTTCAGCATTTGGACTCAGGACTTGCCGGGCCTTCAGAACTGTACCGACGAAGCCCTCGAAGGAGATCAGTTCAATGGTTCCGTCAATCGTGAACAGAGGCACCCGCGTCGGGCTGCCCTGCACGATCGCGGTGTGCCCCGGCACAGCCAGAGAAACGATGCGCATTGCAATCCTCGAGCCCGCCGCTGCGGTCAGTCCCGCCGCCAGTCCCCCAAGTGTGGCCGCAATCACCAATCGCCAGCGGGCTCCCAGCGACTCGCTCAGAGTTGCCAAGAACAGAAACACCAACCTCGCAGCCGTGATAACGGTCCCCGGAATCAAGAGAGCCAATACGACTACGCTTGCCCCGATCGTAACGATCCTGCGCATGTTGGAAAGTATCACCGACCCCCAGGAACAGGGCGAGCATGATCGACATCAAGCGAGACATCGCCTCGAGCTACGAGGCCGCCGCCCCCGGCTTCTCCCGGTATGCGGACGAACACGTCTATCGTCATCTCGCCGAGCCACTGGCCGAATCTCTTCGGTCCGTCCAGGGAGTCGTTCTCGACATCGCGTCCGGATCGGGGGCGCTCGCCCGACGGCTCCCAGACGTGGTCGCACTCGACATCTCATGGAGCCTCCTCGCATCGAACGACGCGCGGGACGGGGTTCAGGCCGATGCCGAGCACCTCCCCTTCGCCGGCGACTCCTTTATCGCGAGCGCATCCGCTTTCGGCATCAACCACTTCCCCCAGCCGGAGCGGGCAGTAAAGGAAATGGCGCGTGTGTCTCCTTACGTTGCGCTCCTTACGTGGGAGCGCCCGGAGACCCCTTATCCGCCGGGCGAAGCGGTCTTCGGGGTCATCGAGCATCACTGCGGCCGAGCACGGTCTCGAACCGGGGAGGCGGTCGAGCGAATGTCCACCGAGGTGGGCTCGGAATCCGCACTGGCGGCCCTTCTGGCGGCGGTAAGTCTGGACGCCACGGTTACCACGATCACCGCATCGATCCCCTGGCCGGGCGCAGAGAAGTTCGTCGACTACCGGCTCTCGATGCTGGGCTCCCTTGCTTCCGAGGCCGACCTTCCACGGCTCCGCCGGGACGCTGTGGTCGCGGTGCGAGCCCCGCCTCCAGAGGCTCTTGCATGGAAGCCGCGTTTGGTGTTGGGCCTGGGCCGGCGCCCCCAAGGCCCGTAATCGGTGGCACTGCAACGGTGGCAGATGTCCACAGTCCGCGTTTACCCACAGACTTTCGTGGGCAGAGGCCCGCGGTCCGCGTTTCCCACCGCAGCGCGACGGCTATGAAATATTTCCCGGTCGGGTGAGGAACAACACCTCGGACCCCACCGGCTTGAAACCGGCCGCGAGTAAAGCCCGGAGCGAGGCGGCGTTGCCCGGTGACACCTGGGCGAAGAGCGGCTCGTCCAACGGCACGAGCCGCCGCGCCGCGGCGAACAAGTCGCAGCCGAGCCCACCGTTGCGATGGGCAGGCTCGACTTCCACCGCGACCTCCCACCTGCGAGCGAGGCCCCTCCCGACCACGCCAATTCCCCGACCGTCGGAGTCGCCGAAGACCTGCACGTCGCGGCGGTAGCGGCGAGCGCGTTCGACACGAGCCACCGCGTCTCCTCGCTGGGGCACGATCTGTACCCTCGTTGCAGGGGCGTCTCCTGTAGCCACCAGGACGATGTCGAGCATTCCCGGCGGTGTCCCCAATTGCTCACCGAGCCAGACCAGAAAGCCGGCTTCCATCGGAGCTCCGAGATCGTCGGGCGCGAGCCTCCTGCGGATGTCGCTCTCTTCCACCGCGGCGGCGATGATCGTGTGGGCGCTAAAGGCACAGACCACGTCGCTGGGCCCGCTGGGCGACGGCATCACGTCCACGAGACCGTCCGGAGGTGGCAGGTGCCCCCGTCCTATAAGGGCGAAGACCTTCTCCAGCTCGCCGGTGGATCTGGAACCATCGGGGGCCGACCTCACTCGTCTTCAGAGGCGTGCGAAGCCCGTTCGTCTACCTCTCTCCACAACCTCATGCCGAGAGGGTTCCGGACTTCCTCGACCAGGTGGCCGATGAGCCCGGCCGTGCGAGCCAGTAGGGCGAACCCGCGGGCGGTCGAAGGAGGAAAACCGAGGTCTGCGAGCACCGCTCCTGCGGCCCCCGCCCCATTGATCGGCAGCGACTTGCCCGTCGTCCCTTTGTGGGCCGCAGCCACGTGTTCCAACACCCTTAGGTGGAGCCCACTCAGCCCGGTTTCTTCCGCCAATTGATAGAGCCTGGGGGTCCGGGGGTCGACTTCCTTATGTATCGGATGCCCGAGACCGGGAATCCTTCGTCCCTCCCCAATCGCCCTCTCAACGGCCACCTCGGCCGCGTCGCCCAGGGCACCATCGGTATCAGATCCGGTGTCGGCCAGAATGTCGCCGAGGAAGCGGGCAGTGTCCTCGACCGGCCCCAGGAACACGCTTCCGGCCCCCAGCAGTCCTGCGGCGATGGCTCCCTGCAGCGACTCAGGCGCCCCCGTGTAGGTCAGCCGGGCGGCCAGAGCGGTGGGCGTGAGGCCGTGGTCGGCCAGCGACGCCAACACCGCGTCGAACAGCTTTGACTCTGCGGCCGACGGCGTGCGGCCGGAGGCCAGCAAGAAGGCGAGCTCGGAGAAAGACATCTCCCCCATGACCTCGGATGCAAGGTCGAGGCCCCCGACGAAAATGGAGTCCTGGGTCGAGCGTCCTACTCCGGTCTTGAGCCACTCCCCCTTCGCCTCGCTCATCTTCGTTCGGCCCCCGCTTCGGCCCGAGCGCCGAAGTCCTCCTCGGACTCCGTGCGTTCGCGCGACAGTTCGTGCTTGGCGACGCGTCCGGTCGGCGTATGGGGGAGCTTCGACATCGATTCGAAGTATCGGGGCACCTTGTAAGCGGCGAGTGCAGCCGCGGCATGATCGCGCAGGTCGGAAAGCGACACGGAAACCTTACGGTCGAGCACCACGAAGGCCTTTACGTCCTCCTCGGTGAGCTCGGAAGGAACCCCAACGACCGCCGCTTCCGCAATCGCGGGGTGATCTTCGAGGACGGCCTCCACCTCGAGCGGAGAGAGGTTCTCGCCCCGTCGTCGTATGACTTCCTTCTTGCGTGCGACGAACGTATAGGTGCCGTCGGAGTTGACCCTGACGAGGTCGCCCGTCTTGAGCCAACCGTTCGAGAGGACCGCGCTAGTCTCCTCCGGCATGCCGTAGTAGCCGGCCATCACAGCGGGGTTGTTGAGTTCCAACTCGCCCTCCTCCCCGGGGGACATCTCACGATCCTTGTCCATCACACGCGCCCGATTGATCTCACCCAAGGTGGGATGCTGACGCGGGCTTCCCAACGTGCCGAACGGACGCGTTCCTTTCTTCCAGATGAGCGCGTAGGGAGTCTCCGAGAGCGCGTACCCGCACACGATCTCGAGCCCGAAGCGGCGTTCGATCTCGAGCTGTCTTTCCTCGGTAGGAGAAGGTCCCGTGTAGCACAGCCTCAGTGGATTGTCGGCGTCATTGTCGCGCTCCGGTTGACGCATGAGGATCTCGAGCATCGCCCCGATAGCGTTGAACTCTGTGGCGCCGTAGCGGCGCGCGGAGTCGATGAAGCCGGCACCCGAAAAGCGCGGCAGCAACACGAGGCCTGCGCATGCCGCCACCGAGCCCAGAACCGAATAGGCGGGAGCGTTGATGTGGAACAGCGGGAGGGACGTCATCAATCGGTCCTCCTCGGTCAGCCCCAGCCAGAAGGGAAAGCCCTCACCGGCCATGCTGTAGGTCCGCTGAGTCTGCATGACGAGCTTGGAGCGTCCGGTGGTTCCCGAGGTGGGGATCATCACTGCAATATCTCCGGGACGCGCCGCGCTGGGCGCCACTCCGCTCGTTTCGCGGCCCTCGAGCTCATCGACCGCGACGATACGCGCGTCATTCTGCTCAAAGACCCCGTACAACTCCGAGTCGATGACGACCAGAGCCGGTCGTACTTGCGCCACCAGTCCCGCGAGCTCGGCCGCGCTGCTCCGGGGATTGGCGGGAACAAGCACCGCGCCTAGGCGCATGAGTGCCAGCCAGGTAAAGAGATACGCAGGCGAGTTCCTCATCGTCGCTGCTACCAAGGTCTCGCGCTGTACTCCGAGATCGCGCAGACGCGACGTGGCGGCTGCGATGTGAGCATGGGCCTCTTCATAGGTAAAGATCAAATCCTCAAATTGCAGCCAGACTTTGCTCGGTGAACGCGCTACCGCCGCGTCGAACAGTTCGGAAATCGTGCCGGACATCGCCGTCGATTACTAGAGGCTTCGCGGGTCTGGGAGCGGGGTGAGAACCTTCTCGAGCTTGGCGCGCAGGTGCTCGTAGTCGGGCGGCAGCACCAGCTTCTCGCCGAGCTCCTCGGGCGACTCGTCGACGGCGAAGCCGGGGCCCAGTGTGGCGATCTCGAACAGCACTCCGGACGGCTCCCGGAAGTAGACCGATTGGAACCAGAACCGATCGATGATCGGTGTGGGCTGCGCCCCGCCTGCGATGGCGCGCTCGCGCCATTCTCCGATCTCGTCCATCTGCGACGCCCATGCGACATGATGGACGGTACCGGCACCGCTGAGCCCTCCCCGCGCAGGGGCCTGGTCATAAAAGTAGAGCGACCCTCGCTGATCCCCCCTGATCGTCCACGACGAAAGTGGCGTCTCGGGAGCAAAGCCGAGGGCCGACTCGAGCAGCGGCTCGCTCGCGGAAGCGTCGAGTGTGTAGGCACGCACGCTGTCGAATCCAAGCAGAGGGTGTTCCTCGGGGATCTCCGGATGCCGCGCACGCAGCGGTTCATCGGTGTTGGCGACGACGGCGAGCTCTAGGCCCAGGCCTTCGGGATCGTCGAAGCGCAATCTGCCATCGGAGCGCTCGATCGCGACCTCACGCGAGGACAAACGCTCCTCCCAGAAGTCGAGCGCCTGTTCGGAAGAGACCCGCCAGGTGACGCGATGGATCATCCCAGCCCCCGCCCTACCCGGAGCAGCGCCGGGATATTCGAAGAACGTGATATCCGAACCTGGGGCCCCTTGCTCATCCGCGTAGAAAAGGTGGTAGACGGTCGGATCGTCCTGGTTGACCGACTTCTTGACCATCCTGAGCCCCAGCGTGCCGGCGTAGAAACGCACGTTCTGGGGGGCGTCGCCGGTTATACAGGTCACATGGTGAATGCCTTCAAGCTTCATTGCGACTCCTCGCTCCGATGAGAACGACCAAACTATAGGATCACCGGCCCCAACGGGGGGTCGATCTTCTCCACCTCAGCAGCGCCCAGCGCTCCTTTTGCGGAAAAGAGGTTCAGAAGAGGGTCTGCCACGCCAGCCCGGCCAAGGCGCTTCCAGACACGATCCAAAGGACATTCCAATTGTAGCGAAACATGCCCACGAATGCGACGGTCGACAGAACCGCCGCAAACAGATCGATCGAGGCCAGATCCGGACTCGGATAGGTCATCCCTAGGAACGATCCGCGCTCAACCGACATGAAGAGTGCGAACACGGCGAAGGTCACCGCCAGGTTGAGGATCACCCCCACCACGGCGGCCGTGATCGCCGACAGGGCGGCATCGAGTGACGCTTTGCCGCGCAGCCGCTCGATATAGGGGGCGCCGAGAAAGATCCACAGGAAACAGGGGGCGAAGGTCGCCCACACTGTGACGAGCGCGCCGAGCGTGGCGGCGGTCAGGGGGTGCAGGCCGCCGGGAAACCTGTAAGCGGCTACGAACCCGACGAACTGCGTCACCATGATGAGTGGTCCGGGTGTCGACTCAGCCAGGCCAAGTCCTACGGCCATCTCTCCGGGCTGCAACCATCCGAACTGCTGCACGGCCGCCTGATTGATGTACGCCAGCACGGCGTAGGCGCCGCCGAACGTCACCAGCGCCGCCTGGCTGAAGAAGACGGCTTCTCTAGTGAGCGTGTCGCCGGGACCTCGCAATACCCAGACGACGAGAAGAGGGCCCAACCAGATTGTTCCTCCGAGCAAGAGTACATACAAACTTCTCACCAGGCTCGGCCGTTGCCTGCGCGCCGCCTCCTCATCTCCGAGGACGGCTTCCTCATCAACGCCTGCATGCGCTTGAGAGCCGGCGAACCGTTGGGGCCACAGTCGCGATCCTACCAACCCGGTTGCCGCCGCTGCGAGGACCACGAGCGGAAAAGGGACCTTGACGAAGAAGATCGCTACGAACGACGCCACGGCAATAGCGACCATGGGACTGTTATTGAGCGCCTTGGAGCCGACTCTGATTACCGCCGCAGCAACGATGGCGATCACGGCCGCCTTGAGCCCGTAGAAGATCGCAGCTACCCACGTGACATCACCGTGTGCGACAAAGGTCCAGGAAAGTCCCAGAATCAAGAAGAACGCGGGAAGCACAAAGAAGATGCCGGCCACAATGCCCCCGAGCGAGCCATTCAGGAGCCATCCGATGTAGATCGCGAGTTGCTGCGCCTCGGGACCGGGGAGCAGCGTGCAGAAGTTCAGGGCATGAAGAAAGCGGCCGTTGCTGATCCAGCGCTTCTTGTCGACGAGCTCGTCGTGCATGATCGCGATCTGTCCGGCGGGGCCGCCGAAGTTGATGAACCCCAGACGAAGCCAATACTTGAAAGCGTCGCGGAAGGGCACCAATGCAGGGGATTTACCGGTTTGTTCGTTAGAGACAGGTGGCAGCCCGGAACGGGGCACCGAGGATTCCGGGCTCACGGCACGATCCTAACGTGTGGGACGACTCGCGTTCCAGCCAAAGGTATCGTCGCTCCGATGACTCTTCCCCGCGCAGGCCGCTTCAGGTGGCTCTACGCCGTAGTAGTCGCACTTCTCCTGCCGGCATTCGCTTGCCAGCGAACCTCGCCGACAACTGCTCCGAATCGCAAAGCTCCGCCGCGCGCCACCGGGAGTGGTGCAGGGCAGAGCAATCCAGAGCCAGGATCCCGCACCTTCGCGTCCGACGATCCGCTGCGCCGGGGCTGCGGACTGAAAGAGGGATGGCTGGAGCGCATCTGGCGGGGCTATGTTCCCGGTCGCTCCGAGGACATCTCAATCGTTCCCAGCCTCCCCAACTTCGCCGGTGGTTTCTATTCCGTAAATCACTCTGGACCCTTCGAGTACCTTCAGCAGGTGCCTCTGGTGCTCTACGGGCCGGGACGAATCAGGGCATCTGGGCGCGTGCACAGACCCGTCACTATCGCGGACGTGTACCCAACCGTGGGTCAATCCTTGAAGGTGCGACTGCCCTCCCGAGACGGCGACATTCTCGAGGAGGCCCTGGTCCCCGGCGCCGACGGAAAACCAAGATTGATCGTGACGGTGGTTTGGGACGGGGTGGGACGAAACGTCCTCGAACGATGGCCTGAAAAGTGGCCGACTCTGAGGCGCCTGGAGCGTAGGGGGACCTCCTATCTGAACGCGACGGTGGGCTCGTCCCCCTCGATCACACCTTCTACGCACGCAACCCTTGGCACCGGAGCCTTTCCCCGCAAGCACAAGGTGGCCGGCATCTTCCTGCGCAAGCACAACACGGTCGTCGAAGCTTTCGAAGAAACCAGCCCCGTTGATCTCAAGATAAGTACCTACGGCGACGACATCGACGCGGCTCTCGGCAACCGGCCGAAGGTGGGAATGCTTGGGTGGAGCGACTGGCACCTCGGGATGATGGGGCATGGGGCGGGAGTGAGCGGTGGAGACAGCGATCATGTCGCGATAGTTCTTCTCAACGGCAACATTGGAAGCAATGCCGGCTACTACTCGACCCCCTCCTATCTCTACCGCTATCCCGGTTTCTCCGAGCACGCAGCCGCATCGGATAGCGCGGATGGACAGGCGGACGGACTCTGGATGGGCCACGAGATCTTCACGCAGACCTACGCCCCGGCGTGGGTACATTACGAAACCGACATGGCAAGGGCACTGCTTCGCCGGGAAGGATACGGGCGCGACGCGGTTCCCGATCTCTTTTTCATCAACTACAAGATGACCGATTACGCCGGGCACGAATACTTCATGGACTCGCCCGAGATGGAGGATGTGCTCGAAGCGCAGGACCAAGCTTTGCGAACGCTGCTTCGATTCCTAAACCGCGAGGTTCGCGACTACGTTCTCGTCCTTACTGCCGACCACGGCCATGTTCCCCGGCCCTCTCGCTCTTCAGGCTGGCCGGTTCAGCAGGGGCCGCTCGAACGGGACCTCAACGAGCACTTCGGTGTGCACGAAGGCTCGTCGTTGGTAGACGAGATAACCGCAGTAGGGATCTTCGTGAATCAGGAAATGATGCGGGCGGTAGACACTTCGTTGATGCAGATATCCAGGCACCTCAACGACTACCGCATTCGCGCTAACTGGGAGGGTCATAAGTTTCCGACTCGCTTCAAGAACCGGGGGCGAGAGCACATGTTTGCCGCCACCTTTCCGAACTCACTGCTACCCGAGATCCTGCGCTGCAGCTCGGGCCGATGAGCCAGGAGGTTGGTATCTTCCGATGCCACCAAGAAAGGACGGCGCGCGACAGGGGGCGGGGCGACCTGCGCGGGCCACAGCTGCGGGCCCGGCCTCGAGCCGTTGTCAGCCCGCCGCTTCGCCCGTTGCCTCGATCTGCGGAAGACCGTCCACGTAGGTCACCGAGTTGGTCCGCACCGCCGGGAGCCGCGGTCCGGGCGTGACAATCCCGACCAGGTTCAGAGGGTCCGCGGCCGAGAGCTTCACTACCTCCTCGTTGCGCCCCTCTCTCCGAACAGACCGTAATAGCTCGACGGCTCTGATGTGCGCGTACTGCTCGCCCGAGAAGCCGGAGACGAAGCGCCCGCCGCGAATTGTGCCCCGAGCTTCGAGGCGCCGCATCGCCCATAGAACCTCGCGCCACGGCAGCGTCAAGCTCTCGCGCGCGAGCAGGTCTCGCCACACCACTCCCCATCGGGAGAGGAGCTGTTCGGCCACTGCCTCGGCCACGGCATCCCGATCCTCAATAGGCGCGGCCTCGGGGAACAGAGACCATCGACCTTCAGCGCGCGCAACGGTCCCGGCACCACGTCGCAGGCCTCTCCGGGGGTGTCGCTGGCGCTGTGCCCAGCGAGTCCTCGCCGACAGAAGGCCTCGCACAGCGTCGAAGCCGTCTGCGGTGATCAGCCCGCGAGCGACTCCATCCCACAGTCCCTCTTCGACCTCGGTCGGAAGGCGCCCGCTGGCGGTCACCAGGTCGGTGTGAAACAGCGCCCCGCTCGAGCGCAGACATTCGAGGACGTCGTAGCCGGCCCCGGGCCGCGGCTCGGCCGGGGACTGGTCACCTCGAACCGCCTGTAGCAGCCATTCCAGGTCGGCTCGCAAGGCGAGGCTCACCGGCGTGGCACGCGACGGCGTGGCCGCGCTGCGCTTGGGGGGAACGCCCGGCTGGGCCGGCCGGACGCTGAGCCGGCCCCAGACCACCTCGCCAGAAAGACAGACTGAGTCGAGCCGGTCGGTTCGATAGCCCTCTACCCGACTGGGCAGAACTGCTTCTTCCCAGGCACCGGCCGGGATCTCGAAGCCCTGCAGCTGCTCGATTATCTCCAGCATTCCCGAGCGCCCGGCCACCTGCGTTCCGGGAGCCGCGTGCTGCCAGCGCAACAGGAAGCGCATGAAGTCCTGGGACGAAACCGGCTCGATCTCTTTACGCAGCCGCTTGCGCGTGTAGGAATGGATGCGGGCGAGTAGCCGGCGCGCGCAGAACTCCTCTTCGTCGAGACAGGAGAAGTTGCCTCGTAAGGCAAACCCCTCGGCCTCGAGGCGGAGCAGCGCGCTCGATACCACATCTTCTGACAAACCCGTCGCCGAGGTGAGCTGCTCAACGGTTGCGGGCCCGGCGACATCCAGATGGCCGCGCATGACGGCCGCAGCGATGGTGTGCGTCTCTGGTGGTGGATCGGAAGCGATTGCTGCGGGTGGAGCCAGATCGGGGTCGAAGCGCGCATCCTCGAACAAGGAGTCGGCCGCGGCTCGGCTCTCGATTGCGGTCCACAACACCCCGCCTTCAAGGCGAACCGTTGTCGCCCGTTTCGCCTCGACGAGAGCATCGAAGTGTCGCTGCCACTCGGCTGTAGGACGTGCTACCACAAGTGAGGTGAGCACATCGTGGAGCTCGTCGGGGTTGCGAAGCGACGGGCGAACCTCATCACGCACTCGCTCGATGGCTTCGGGATCGAGTCGGCCGATATCCGTCGCCTTCAGCGGGAGACTCCGGGGTACCCGCACGGCCCGCGTGCGCCGTTCCTCGAGCGGTGCATCGTCCAAGAATGTGTACGGCCTCGCACTCAATATCTCGTGGGCCAACGGGGACGGCTCGGTGGTGTCTCGAAAGTGCATCCGAACTGTGCCGGACTCGAAGCTTTCTATGAGCGCCCTGAGCCCGTC
>JBPCPZ010000184.1:0-12682 GCA_050998655.1 Actinomycetota bacterium | reverse complement strand
CGTCTACATGGCCCAGGGGTTGGCCCCCTCCTCGGCCCTGGGAGAAATTCGGCGACGGGCGACCCAAGCATCGATACCCGTTCGCAGCGTGCCCAAGGCTGAGATCGACCGTCTCACCGGCAGGGCGAACCATCAGGGGGTGGCGGCCCGCACCGGTCGCTATCGCTACTCATCACTCGAGTCGATCCTCGAGGGCGAGGCCCCCCGAGTCCTGCTGCTCGACGGAGTCATGGACCCTCACAACCTCGGCTCGCTGCTGAGAAGCGCGGCGGTTGCGGGATTCGATGGAGTCGTGGTGCCGTCCCGACGGGCGGTCGGCGTCACCGACGCGGCTCGACGCGTGTCTCAGGGCGCGGCCGAGCTACTGCCGGTGGCGCGCGTCTCTAACCTAAGCGTCGCCGTCACGGAAGCGGCGAGCGCCGGCGCCTGGGTGGTGGGGCTCGACGAGGGCGCCGAGGAGGACCTGTGGAGTTCGGGCGCGCTCGATCCGCCCCTCGCGTTGGTGCTGGGCGCCGAGGACAAGGGTCTGTCGATCCCCATCAAGCGTCGTTGCGACGCGCTGGTGCGTATTCCGTTCGGGGGTGGGCTTCGGTCCTTGAACGTGGCAGTGGCCGGCGCGATCGCGATGTTCGAGGTGGCGCGCCGTCTCAAGACCGATGCCGACGTTACTTCTCGCGCAGGGGCACCGGAGCCAACGAGGCACCGGGAGCCGCGCCGCCGGGAGTAGGGTGGCTTCGTGGCTGGAGTAGCTCAGCCCGGTAGAGCAGCCGCCTTGTAAGCGGCCGGTCGCAGGTTCGAATCCTGTCTCCAGCTCTTCGCCCCGCAACCGAGACGTCAATGGAGACGCCTTGACACAGCTAAAGGATCCTCCTCTCTCAGCCGATCCCTCCGGGGACTCCGCCTGGGAGACCGCCCTCGCACAACTCGACGAAGCCGCCGAGCTGATGGGGCTCGAGCCCGGCGTTCACGAGATTCTGCGTGCCCCCAAACGATCGCTGTTGGTATCGGTGCCGTTCCGGCTCGACGATGGCTCGACCCGCGTGTGTCAGGGCTATCGCGTGCACCACAACGTGACGCGTGGCCCGGCCAAAGGCGGGCTCCGGTACCATCCCAGCGTCGATCTCGACGAGGTCAAGGCCCTCGCCATGTGGATGACGTGGAAGTGCGCCGTCGCCCAAATTCCCTTCGGCGGCGCCAAAGGCGGGGTGGCCGTGGATCCCAAGGCCCTGAGCCGCTCCGAGCTCGAGCGTATGACTCGCCGCTACGCCTCCGAGATCATTCCATTCATAGGCCCCGAGCGAGATATCCCCGCTCCCGACATGAACACGAACGAAGAGGTCATGTCGTGGATCATGGACACCTACTCCATGAACCATGGCTACTCGGTACCAGGCGTCGTCACCGGCAAACCAGTCGCGATCGGAGGCTCCAGGGGACGGGCGGGGGCGACGTCGCGCGGAGTCATGTACATGATCTTCTCGACTCTCAAGAGCCTGGGCATCGGCATCGAGGAGGTCTCGGTTGCCATCCAGGGCTACGGAAAGGTCGGTGGGTTCGCGGCCCAGTTGCTGCACGACGCCGGCTGCCGGGTGGTTGCGGTGTCCGATGTGGACGGGGGGGTTTACCGGGATCGGGGCCTCGATCCCGAAGCCATCAACCGGCACAAGAAGGGCGGGGGCAGCGTGTCGGGGTTCCCGGGGGCGGAGCCGGTGACCAACGAAGAGCTGCTGGAGATCGACTGCGACGTGCTCGTGCCGGCCGCGGTCGAGGGAGTCATCTCGGTCAAGAACGCGGACAAGGTCAGGGCGCGCGTCGTGTGCGAGGCGGCCAACGGCCCCATCACGTTCGAGGGGGACAAGGTCCTTACCGAGAGAGGCATCTTCGTGGTGCCGGACATCCTCGCTAACTCCGGCGGGGTCACGGTCTCCTACTTCGAGTGGGTGCAGGACATTCAGGCTTACTTCTGGTCCGAGGAGGACGTCAACGACCGCCTGCGGCAGATCATGGAGCGCGCCTTTGCGGAGGTCTACCAGATGTCCGAGGACAAGGGCCTCACGATGCGACAGGCGGCGCACTGGATCGGCGTGAGCCGGGTCGCCGAGGCGCACCTCACGCGGGGACTGTTTCCCTAGAGTTGATCCCCGCCCCGGCGGTCGCGTCCGACAGGAGGCCTTCTGAAATCCGCGGCCCCCAGGGGGTGGCGCGCTACGGTAGGCCCATGGAATTGGAGCTGTCACGAAGAGACATAGACATCCTCGACTTCGCGAGGTCGTGGTGGAAGCATGAGGGCGTCAAAGAACGGGCGATCAAGGACCACTTCGACATGTCGGCGACCCGCTACTACCAGGTCCTGAACGAGCTGCTCGAGAACCCAGCGGCCCTGGAATATGACCCGATCCTCGTGAAGCGCCTGCAGAGACTGCGCGTCTCACGGCAGCGCCAGAGGACGGCTCGACTTCTGGGTACTCGCTACCAGCCGGCGAGAAGATAGGGACCGCCCCGTGGGGCGGCATTCGTCGAACGAGCAGTTCCGCTACTACCAGTCGGTGGTCGGATGGTTCATCCCGTGGGCGCTCGTCGGAGTGGTGGCCGTAACCGCAGTCTGGATCGCGATCGGGGCCCTGGGCCGCGAGGATCTCGACACGCGAGCCCCGACCGGCGCCGCGGCCCAGGGGCCGCAGGAGCCCGGCTCGGGGGCGTCCGCGAGCCCCTCCGAGCCTTCCGAATCCCCCAGCCCGCCTCAGTCGCCCGAGCCCGAAGAGTCACAGCAACCCGAGGACCCGGACGAGCCCAAGCCGAACAAGCCCGCCGACAAGCCCAAGCCCGAGCTGATAACCGATGGGGTCTCGGTGCAGGTGCTCAACGGCACTAGTTTGAGCGCCGCGGGCCAGGCCATGACCTCCCGCCTCACCCGGCTCGGCTTCGACGTGGTGGTCACGTTTCCCGCGAGCCCCCACGACGCCACCACGGTGCTGTGGTCCAAGCGCGGGGCCAAACCGGCGGCTAAGGCTCTGGCCGCTCGTTTCTCCTGGCGCTCCGGTCCCAAACCCGCCAACCTGTCTGCGTCCGTGGATCTTCACGTGGTGGTAGGCGCAGACGAAGCCTGAGTCTGCCGGCGAGCTGCTCGCTCCCTTTTTGACCTCGCCCCAAACCTCGGGCCTGTTCACCGATTTCGACGGCACCCTCTCGCGGATTGTCCGCGTCCCATCTCAGGCGCGCCCCCTCGCCGGTGTGACCGAGCTCCTCGCCGAGCTCGCCGGTCGCTACCGTGCGGTCGTGGTGGTGTCCGGTCGCTCGGCCTCAGAGCTGCTGGAGTGGCTCGGGCCCGATATCGAGATCTGGGGCACGCACGGGGTCGAGCGAACGCAGGGCGGTGAGATCCTGCTGTCCGAACAGGCTGCCGCCTACGAGCAGCTGATGGCGGAGGTCGCGGCGGAGGCCGCCGCTTGCATCGACGCCGCGGATCTCGAAGGGGCGATGGTCGAAGACAAGCGCATCGTGCTGGGCCTCCATTACCGGAGGGCCCCGAACAGAGAGCAGGCGAAGGAGCAGCTCCAGCGAATTGCCCGCGAGCTCGCCGACCGTCATGGGCTGGTCATCGTCTCCGGCAAGGCCTCGTTCGAGCTGAGACCTCCGATCGAGCTCTCCAAACGCGCGGTCGTCGAGCAGCGCGCCCGACAGCTCGAGTTGTCTGCCGCCTGCTTCATAGGCGATGATCTCGGGGACCTCCCCGCCTTCGACGCCCTGGATGTTCTAGAGAGCGAGAACGTGGCCACGCTTCGAGTGGCCGTGAACTCCGATGAGGTTCCGGAGGAGCTGATCCGTCGATCCGATCTCGTAGTGGAGGGGCCGGCTGAGGTCGTCGAGCTGCTGCGCACCCTCGCCCGCTAGCCCGCGTTTTGAGCGTCTGCCGATGCTCTTTGGGCAACTCTGAGGCCCACAAAGGGAAGCTGCGAAGCGGCCGCGCTACAGATCGCAGGCGGGCGTGTCGGGCTCGTCGCCTGCCTGAACGCGAACCAGGTCGTTGATCTGCGATTCGATCCATTGCGCCGGGGTGCGCCCCTCGGCCCGATCGCGCAGGACGCGCGCTCGGCGGGCGCGCTCGGCTGAGGGCATGTCGATAGCCCTGCCGAGGGCCTCGGCCGTCGCCTCGATGTCGAGCGCATCCGCGATGGTCACGGCCGCGTCACCGAGCTCCTCGAACGAGCCCGCGCCCTTGCTCAGCACCAGAACCCCGTCCCTGGCGTTGACCGCCGGCCCCTCTTTTGAGACCAGATTCATTCCGTCCATGATCGGGTTGACCAGCAGTGCGTCGTACTCGACCAGCGCGCCGATGGCACGGTCGTAGTTGTCCTCCAGGAACAGCTCGACTGCGTCCGGGTGCTCTCGGTTGATCTCTTCTACCGTTTTTTCGATGTCCTCGGTGTAGCGCCGGTACTCGGGCATCGAGTGGCGCGACGCATAGAGGCAGGCGATGAAACGCGCTCTGCCGCGCAGGTCGTCGCGCTTGTCCAGAAGGCGGCCGAAGGCCTGGAAACCCCTCACGATGTTCTTGGACGGCTCGGTGCGATCGGCACGCACCACCAGAGGGCCCTCTCCACCGGAGCGAAAGCCCTTCGCCCAATCGCGGACGGCGTCACTGCGAGACCTCTCCTTGAGGTCGGTCGGGTCGGTCGGAATGGGATAAGCGCGCACCCACGAGCGCCTTCCGTCGTGGAGCACCGAGCCCGAGGCCCGGTCGACCGCCGCGCCGATGGTCTCGCACGAGCGCAGAAAACCTTCGACCCAAGGAGTGACGTGAAAGCCGATGAGGTCGGCCCCGAGCATGCCCTCAACGACGTCCCTAGGGATTGGGTCGGGCAGGCGCTCGAAGCCTTCTGGTCCGCACCACGACGAGTGGGTGAAATGAAAGATCGTTTGTTGGGGCCGAGCTCGTCGCACGTACCCTGGGGCCAGGGTCAAGTGATAGTCCTGAAACAGCACCAGGGTCTCGGGTTCGGCGATGGTCAGCGCGGCCTCGGCAAAGCGGGCGTTGACGGGCTCGTAGCCTGTGGTCCAGGCTTTCAGCTCACGCTCCCCGAATTCTTTGATGCCAAGCTCGTCCCAGAGGCAGTGGACTGCGAACCACAGCATGCGGTTGGAGGAGTCATCGTAGTAGCGCGAGTAGACATCGGGGTCGATTTCCAAGAGGTGCAAGGAGTAGCCGAGCTCTTCCTTAAGACGGCCGGCAACGCCTTCTGCGAGCGCTTCCTTGTCGGTCTCTGAGGTCGCGGCTGCGATCCACTTCGCCCTGTCTCCAAGCCGGCGGGCCACCGGATCGAGCGCTCCCGCCATCCCTCCGGCACCGCGCGAGATCCCGTAGTGGTCGCCCTCCTCGCGAAACGAAATCGGGCCGCGATTGGATACGAGCACCACGCTCAGGTCTTCGTCCACCTCCTTATCCTAGGCTGCCGGCGAGAAGACCGGGAGAGCCAGATCGCTCCTCGACGGCATCCAATGAGAGGACGGGGCCCTCGTGCGCATCCTGATCGCACCCGACAAGTTCAAGGGGACACTCACCGCCATTGAGGTGGCGCGCGCCATGCGTACAGGTGTGTTGAGGGCGCTCCCGCACGCCTCGGTCGAGCTGTGCCCGGTCGCCGACGGGGGAGACGGTACCGCCGAGACACTGTGCGAGGCGCTGGGCGGGGCTCGTTCATTCGCCGCTGTAAGCGGCCCCCTGGGCACTCCGGTAGAGGCGCCGCTCTATCTGCTCGACGATGGGCGCGTGGTGATCGAAATGGCTCAGGCTTCGGGGCTTGCGCTGCTCGAGGGGAAGAAGGACCCTCTGCGAGCGAGCTCGTTCGGGACCGGCGAGCTCCTCGGGGCGGCACTCGAACAGGCAGCAGGCGATAGCGAGATTCTCATTGCGATCGGGGGCAGCGCATCGACCGACGGCGGCACGGGGGCGGCCCGTGCTCGAGGATGGCGCTTCCTGGACGCAGCGGGCCGGGACCTCGAGCCGGGAGGGGGAGCGCTCGTCGACCTCGCCACGATTGACCCTCCCAACGAGACTCGGCGCGCAACGATCACCGGCTTCTCAGACGTCGACAACCCGCTTCTCGGACCCTCGGGGGCGGCACGTGTGTTCTCGCCTCAGAAGGGGGCTTCGCAGGAAGATGTCGAGCTGCTCGAGCGGGGGCTTGGTGTCCTCGCCGAGCGGATCGCACAGGATCTTGGTATCGATGTCGCGTCGATCTCCGGCGGAGGAGCTGCCGGCGGAATGGGCGCCGGCCTCGTGGCCTTTTTAGGAGGTTCGCTCGAGGCGGGCTTCGAGGCCATCGCAGCGGCGGTGGAGCTCGAGGCGGCACTGGGTCGTGCCGACCTCGTGCTTACGGGCGAAGGTAGTCTCGACGAACAAAGCCTCGCCGGCAAGGCCCCGATCGGCGTCTCCCGCATGGCCGCAGCGGCCGGAGTGCCTTGCCTCGCCATCGCCGGGCGCGTCGCCCTGGAGCCGTCGAAGCTTGCCGAGGTCGGGGTGCTCGAGGCGATTGATCTGGTATCGGTGAGTGGCGAGCGCCGGGCGCTCGGCGAACCGGCGGCGGCCGTCGCCGATGCCGTGGTCACCCTGCTCAGCCGCTATTTACACCCATGAAACAGAGGCGGCCTTCGCTCATCCGCTCCCGAGAAGCGGCACCCGCCGGCCGGTCGGGTGAGGCACCGTCACATGCCGAGGGGATAATTGTTTGGTGATAAGCCCTGGCAACGTCCGGCTGACCGCCGGCGAGCGCCTGCGCCGGGCGGGAGTGGCGGCGTGGTCGATTATCGGCATCCTGCTGCTCGGCGCGATTTTCGTATGGGCCTTTCTGAAGGTCAGGATCGTATTCCCGCCCTTGGTGTTGGCAATCTTGATCGTGTTCGTGCTGAATCCCCTGGTCACTCGGCTTGAGAGGTGGCGAGTTCCACGTGCGGCGGGCGCGCTGGCCAGCTACGTGGTCGTCCTGGGCGGGCTGGCGCTGGCGATCCTGGCGCTGATCCCGATCTTGTCCCAGCAGGTGCAGGAGCTCTCGAACCAGCTCCCCGAGTTTCGAGATCAAGCGATCGCGTTCGCAGACGACAACGTCGCCCGGCTCGAGGAAAGCCTCAACACGCAGATCGACACCACCCAGATCTCCTGTCTCTTGGGCTCCCCCGGCGAGAGCTTGATCGAGGTCCCCTCGAAGGCGCGCTGCGACGAGGTCACCGAGGACCTGCGTAACCAGATCGTTGCCCACGCGGGGAGGATCACCGATATCGGCTCCTCGATCGTCGAGGTGCTGGCGATCTTCGTGATCGGCCCCCTCATCGCCCTGTATCTGCTGATCGATCTCCCGCACTTGAGCAGCGACCTCAAGGGCCTGGTACCTCCGAGCCATCGCGACGAGTTCGTCGATCTCGGAGGCAAGATTTCTCATGCGATCGGCGGGTTCTTTCGGGGACAGCTTTTGGTCGCGTTGATAGTGGGCCTTCTATCGGCGCTCGGCTTCTATTTCATAGGGCTGCCGTTTTGGTTCGTGATCGGGGGCATAGCCGGCTTCTTCAACCTCGTCCCTCTGATCGGCCCCTACATCGGGGGCGCGCTCGGCTTTCTCGTGGGAATCGTCAGCGGGGGCCTCTCTCTGGGCCTCAGGGCGGCCTTGGTCGAGCTGATTGTTCAGCAGCTGGACAACCACTTCATCAGCCCCAACATCATGCGGCGCACGGTCAATCTGCATCCGGTGACCGTGATTCTGGCTCTGCTCGCAGGTGGCGCCCTGGCCGGGTTCTGGGGTGTGCTTCTGGGCGTGCCTGCGGTGGCGGTGATAAAGGTTCTGTTCTCTCACGTCTGGAGCACGCGCGTGCTCGGGGTCGAGGTCACTCCTCATTCCAGCCGTCGGGAGGAGACCTCGCCGGTGTCTGCAGAAGAAGCACCCGCCGCTCGTGACGGTCCCGGATCAAGGCAGGAGCAGCTCGAGCCTCGAACCGGCCCCTGAGCGTCTCGGCCACTCGCCCGCTTGTGCTATTCAGGCACGATGAAGTACGTCGAGGGGCTTTCCTGTAAAGAGTGTCATCGCGGCTACCCCATAGCCGCCCAGCATGTCTGTGAGCTCTGCTTCGGCCCCCTCGAGGTGACCTACGACTACGACGCGCTGGCTTCGGCGATCACACGGGCCGAGATCGAGGCCGGCCCACCCACGATCTGGCGTTACGCGTCCTTGTTGCCCGCCCCGGAAAAGCAGCGTGTGGACATAGGGGCGGGCTTTACGCGCCTGCGTGAGGCTCCCCGCTTGGCAGCCGAGATAGGCCTCGAAAAGCTGTGGCTGAAGCTCGACGGAGGAAATCCCACGCACTCCTTCAAGGACCGAGTTGTCTCGGTCGCTCTCAGCGCCGCTCGCCTCTTCGGGTACGAGGTGGCCGCGTGTGCCTCGACCGGCAACCTCGCCAACGCGGTGGCCGCGCACGCCAGCGCCACCGGGATGTCAAGCGTTGTGTTCATCCCCTCAGATCTCGAGGCGGGAAAGATCGGGGCCACTACGGTCTATGGGGGGAAGGTCGTGGCGGTCGAGGGTTCCTACGACGATGCCAACCGGCTCTGTGCCGAGCTAGCCGGGAGCCGGCCGTGGGCATTCGTCAACGTGAACGTGCGGCCGTACTACTCAGAGGGCTCGAAGACGCTCGGGTTCGAGGTCGCCGAGCAACTCGGTTGGCGCTGCCCCGATACGATTGTCGTGCCGCTGGCATCAGGCTCTCTTTACACGAAGGTTTCGAAGGGGCTCACCGAACTGCACCGCGTCGGTTTGCTTCCCGAGGCTCCACATACCGTTCTTCACGGTGCTCAGGCCGAGGGTTGTTCGCCAATTGCTGCTGCCTTCGAGGCGGGGCTGGATGATGTGGCGCCGGTGCGGCCTCGCACGGTAGCGCGCTCGCTGGCGATAGGGAACCCCGCCGATGGCGTCTACGCGCTCGAAACCGCGCGAGCAACAAACGGAAGCATCAGCTCTGTGTCCGAACAAAAGATCATTGATGGGATGAAGTTACTGGCTCGCACCGAGGGCGTCTTCACCGAGACGGCTGGGGGCGTGGCCGTTTCTGCGCTCGAGCAACTGGTGTCGCGAGGTTCGATCGCCCCCACGGACGAAGCCGTGGTGCTGATCACCGGAATCGGGCTCAAAACCCTCGAAGTATTGGGCAAGCCCGAGCCCACTCATCGGATCTATCCATCGGTTGAGGATGTCGACCGCATCTTCGACGCGCCGTCGGTTGTTCAGATCCCCGAGCAGGTAGAGGCATAGTGGCCGCAAACCGGGTCAAGATCCCAACCCAGCTCCGCTCGCTCACCGAGGATGCACCCGAAGTAGAGGCGCAGGGTGGGACGGTCTCAGAGATCGTCGACGACTTGGAGGCTCGCTACCCCGGGCTGAAGGAACGGCTCCTGGACGACTCGGGCAAGCTGCGCAGATTCGTCAACATCTACGTAAATGACGAGGACTTCAGGTGCCTGGACGGCATCGGGACCGAGGTGCCAGACTGGGCCAGGCTGTCGATCATCCCCGCGGTGGCGGGAGGCTGAGCTCCGCTTGAGCTGTCTGGCTTTGTCTGTTGGCTCCGCGCGCCGGTAACCTTTCGCTCCGTGAGGCGTCCCACAAATAACCGAAGCGAAGGTGTGCGCGAATCCGTCCCGGCGGAGCTCCTCGAACGCTGTCGCAAAGGCGACGAGAGCGCATGGGCGGAACTCGTGCGAGCCACGCAGCGGGAGGTGTACACGCTGTGCCTTCGGATTCTGCGGAACCCCGACGACGCCGCTGAGGCAACTCAGGACGCGTATGTCCGGGCATGGAAGGGACTGAAGAGTTTCCGAGGCGAGGCGTCGTTCACCACGTGGCTGTATCGAGTGGCCTCCAATGCGGCCATCTCGAAGCAGCGGAGCAGGAAACGTAGGCGTGAGCATGAGGTCACGAGCGACGACGAAATGCTCGCTCAGCTCCCGTCGGGCGAATCGACCGAGGACCGAGCGGGCGTCCGCGCCGAGCTCGAAACTCTCGAGCGAGCGCTGCGAGCGCTGCCCGAGCACTATCGGTCGGCGGTCGTGCTGCGAGATGTGTACGGGATGTCGATCGACGAGATAGCCGAGCAACTGGCGATCTCCGAATCGGCGGCCAAGGTGCGGGTGCACCGGGGTCGCAAGAGGCTGAAGGAAATGGTGTTCCCGAGCAAACGGGACCGAGTAGAGGAGAAACCATGAACTGCGGCGATCTGCGGGGGCGGATGGCGAGCTACGAATCGGGGGCCGAGCCGACCCGTCGGGAGCTGCGGCACCTTTCGAGGTGCAAGGAGTGCGCCCGGGAGATGGCTCGCTACGGCCTTCTCGCAGAGTCTCTCGGCGAGCTGCGCACCCAGGTCCTCATGGTCCCCGCGGCGCTCGAGGCGGCCCTGGTGACCATCCCCTCGGCGCGTCCCCACCTCCGCCCGGCGTCGGTCGTCACGGGGCACCTGAGGCGCAATCGCCGCAGTTACGCCTCGGGCGTGGCGCTGGCCCTGACCGCGGGGGCCGCCACCTGGGCGACCCGCACCCGTCGACTCGAGGCGGCCTAGCTCCATCCGACGCTCGCAGACAACCTTCCGCATCGCCACCTGGGGACCGTAGAGGGGCAAGAGCCCCACCCGGGCCGGCCCCGAACATTGTGACCCTGACTACCTGTACGGCGGTTGGAGGCTCACAGTTCGGCTCGGTCGGTCGCCGGGCGAGGGCTGGTTCGCCTAAACTGATGGCCCCGCTGAATCACCTAGGGCGGTAGCTCAGTTGGTAGAGCGCTGGTCTCCAAAACCAGTGGTCGGGGGTTCGAGTCCCTCCCGCCCTGCTCTGTCATGTCGCGGGGCATGGTGGACACATGTCGCGGGGCATGGTGGACAATCCAGGTCGTCCTGAGGTTGGTGGTCACGGCTCCGTTCTCGCTGCTCCGGCTATCCTCGGAGCATGCCCAAGCTCACGGCTCGCGAGCGGGCCCGCCTCCCCGACACCGCCTTCGCTCACGTCGATGAGCGCGGCCGACGCCGGCTGCCGATTCACGACGAAGTGCACGTCCGCAACGCTCTCGCCCGTTTCAAGAGCGTTTCGTTCGAGAACGATGCGGCCCGAGACGGCGCCCGGAGACGCCTCCTGAACGCAGCGAAGAGGTACGGGATCGTGCCCGTTGGGTTCATCGACGGACAGCTGAAGTCGGAGCGCCTCCACGCGGAGACCAGAACCCGTCCGATCGAAGCGGCCTCCCTCCCCACCGGCTTCGTCACCTTCCTCTTGACCGACATCGAAGGCTCCACCGCTCTTCTCCGACAGCTGGGAGACCGCTATGCCAATCTCTTGAACGAGGTCAGAGGCATCATTCGGCGGGCGGTACTCGAGTCCGGGGGGTGGGAGATAGACGCCAGAGCCGACGAGTTCTTTGCGGTTTTCGAGGCTCCCGAGAAGTCCATCGAAGCCGCGGTGTCCATCCAGCGCACCCTTGGGGAGCGGCGCTCGCCCGGTGATCTTGAGGTTCGGGTTCGGGCCGGCATTCACAGCGGGCGGGCCACTGTGGCTGAGAACGGATACATCGGATTGTCGGTCCATACTGCGTCACGCGTCTGCTCGTCGGGTCACGGAGGGCAGATCGTTGTTACGGGGGGCGCCAAGCTCGCCGTCGAGGAATCGTTACCAGCCGGCGTCAGCCTCCGCAGCCTCGGCCGCCATCGCCTGCGAGGACTCGCCAAGGACGAGCAGCTTTTTCAGGTGGAGGGCGACGAGCTCCTCGCCGGCTTCCCCCCGCTGCAGACGTGGGAACCCTCCTCGCCCGAGCGAGAGTAATGCAGCTCTGTGCCACAAAAGGTACGGAATTCGACCCCAATGCAGCACAAAGCTACCTAGTTTTCCGCTCTTGTGAGCAGAACTCCGCCCCTAGACCTCAAACCAATCCGAGCGCCACTGGCACTGGACTCTCCCCTAAGGGACGACCAGGACGCCGGAGCAGGAGGGTCCCCCACCCGAGTTCACCGACTCAACTTAGAGCCGCGCCAGAGATCCTTCGGACAGGAGGGATGGCACTGCTTGCCTCTCCATCGGCTTCGCGAAATAGTATCCTTGCCCCAGCTCGCAACCAAGAGAACTCAGTTCCGCGAGCTGCGCAGCCGATTCGATCCCCTCGGCGCATGCCTGTATTCCCAGAGATTGGCTGAGCTTGACGATGCCCCCGGCGAGGACGGACCCTCGAGGACCTGTCCCAACCCCGTCTACGAAGCTTTTGTCGATCTTGATGATGCCAAAGGCGAAACGGCTCAGATAGCCCAGGGACGAATAGGCTGAGCCAAAGTCATCGATGGCCAGGCGCACCCCGTTTTCTTTGAATCCCTTTAGGTTGCTTGCGAGCACGTCCGTGTCTAGCATCAACGCGCTTTCTGTAATCTCCAGAATCAAATCTCTGGGGGCCAACTCAGAATCCTGCAATGCCTGCGCTACATCCTCCGCCAGCTGAGCGTCCTGGAGTTGGATCGCAGAGACGTTGACGTTGACCGATAGCCTGCGTCGGCCGTGTTCAATCTGCCATTGCCTCGCTTGCCGACAAGCTTCTCGCAACACCCACCTCCCAATCGGCACGATGAGGCCCGTTTCCTCTGTGATAGGGATGAACTCCAGGGGCAGAACCAAGCCGCG
>JBPCPZ010000132.1:0-7612 GCA_050998655.1 Actinomycetota bacterium | reverse complement strand
ACGGCTACAAGGGCGACTATCTGATCGATGTTGCCGAGCAGATCGCAAGCGAGATCGGGGATCGCCTGATCCATTCACCATCTGCAGAACGAGTGGAAAGGTTGCGAGATCTCGCCCTGCAACGGATGCTCAATTCAATGAGGTCATCGCTCGAACGCTTTGGATCGCGCTTCGATGTGTGGTTCTCGGAAAGAAGAATGCACGACACGGGTGCGGTGTCCGGGGCGATCGAGAGATTGCGAGAAACTGGTTACATAGACGAGAGAGACGGGGCCATATGGTTTCGATCGTCTCAGCTCGGCGACGACAAGGACAGAGTCGTCGTGCGCTCGAATCGCGCGACCACTTACCTGGCCGCCGATATCGCATACCTCATCGACAAGGCCGGGCGGGGTTATGACCACCTCCTCTACTTGTGGGGGGCCGACCATCACGGAACCGTTCCCCGAATGATGGCGGCCACTCAGGCCCTGGGACTGAACAAGGAGCAGTTGGAGATCCGCCTGATACAGAATGTGTCGCTGTTGCGCAAGGGGGTGTCGGTCAAGGCCTCCAAGAGGGCGGGGGAGATCATCGCGCTGGACGAGCTGGTGGACGAGGTCGGCTCGGACGCCGCTCGCTATACGTTTCTGACGCGCTCGACGGACGCGCCGCTCGAGTTCGACATAGAACTGGCGAAGCAGGAAGGCCCCGAGAATCCGGTCTATTACGTGCAGTATGCGCATGCTCGCATCTGTTCGATCCTCAAGAAGGCGGCCGAACAGGGTGTCTTCTCAAACACTACATCGGCGATCGAGACATTGGGACACCCGAGTGAGGAACAACTCATGCGCAAACTGTCATCATATGAGGAGACGGTGCCACAGGCGGCGCAGACTAGAGCTCCCCAAAGGCTCACGCGTTATCTTGAAGAGCTGGCGTCGAGCTTCAGTGCCTTCTATCGGGATTGCAGAGTCATCTCCGACGATCATGCGCTGACTCAGGCGCGGCTCACCCTATGCCTCGCCACGAAGAGAGTGATCGCTGATGGATTGGGACTTGTCAAGGTTTCGGCACCTGAGAGCATGTGAGGATGAGATTTCATCAGCTCGACGTGTTCGGCTCGGGGCCTTACACGGGAAATCCACTAGCGGTGTTCCCGGAGTCAGGCGGCCTTGATGCTGCCCAGATGCAGAGGATCGCTTCGGAGATGAATCTATCGGAGACCACGTTTGTGACTCAAGCAAATGTGGATTCCTACGACATGCGTATCTTCACTCCCACAGAGGAACTGGCGTTTGCGGGCCATCCCACGATCGGGACGGCCTCCTGCCTTGCACACCTCGGACGCGTGACGAGCGAGCACTTGACTCAGCACACTTCGGTGGGGCAGACCACGGTGACGCACAGGGACGAGAGGTGGTGGTTCGAACGCCCGGGCCGCTCTCACGATGATCTCGAAAGCTCCGATGAGAGGGCCGCCGGCACTCTCGCCGATGCCCTCTCCCTCGATCCGGCCGAGATCGGACTGGAAGCTCGCGAGCTGGGTCGGTCGGGCCGCCTCCGGCCGGCGGTTGCCGACGCGGGCGTCGGCCACTTGATGGTCCCTGTTCGTGATCTGCATTCACTCGCGAACTGCTCGGTAAGAGCCGATCTCTTAGCTCCGGTGACGAGGATCGGCGTGTATTGCTTCACGGCCGCTGGCGCCGGGCGCGTTCGAGCACGGGGCTTCTTTCCCGGCGCGGGTATATCCGAGGACCCCGCCACGGGCTCGGCTGCGGCAGAGCTCGGGATCTATCTCGCAGCCCGCATCGGAGACATCGACTTCGAGATCTCACAGGGTCTCGAAGTCGGACGGCCCTCCCGACTATCGGTGCGAGCTCAGAAGGCTTCGGTGAAGGTCGGGGGCCGCTGCGATCTTGTGCTTCAGGGTGAGCTTGTGGAGCTTCCTGCTTCGCGCACGTCGGCGACCTTCTCCACGTAAGGAGCGCTGAGCGTTGCTCGGGCGGAGAAGATCGCCCGCGAAAGGTTCGTGGACCATTCAGCCGCATCCGCGGAATCGACCGAGGTGGCACAATCGCCCGGTGATAACGCCCATCCGCGTCGGCTTGCTCGGATGCGGGATCGTGGGAGCGGCCACGGCCCGCCTTCTGCTCGAGCACGCCGAAGAGCTTGCCCGGCGCGCCGGGTCTCCAATCGAGGTGGCGCGCGTCGCGGTCCGCGATGTCACCAAACCTCGTGCCGTGACCCTTCCCCCAGGAACGCTCACGACCGACGCCGATGCGCTCGTGACCGATCCTGCGATAGACGTTGTTGTCGAGGTCATGGGTGGTATCGAGCCTGCACGAAGCCTCCTTGTGGAGGCGGCGCATCACAAGAAGCACATAGTGACGGCTAACAAGGAGCTGTTGGCGACGCTGGGCCAGGAGGTCCTGGGCGCCGCCGAGGCCGCAGGCGTCGATCTCCTTTTCGAGGCGTCGGTTGCCGGTGGGATACCCATCATTCGTCCTCTGAAGGAATCACTTGCCGGCGAAAGGGTGAAGCGTGTTCTGGGAATCGTCAACGGGACCACCAACTACATCCTGACCAGGATGTCGGAAACGGGAGAATCCTTCACCGAGGCTCTTGGCCGGGCCGGAGCCCTTGGCTATACGGAGCTCGATCCCAGCGCAGATGTCGAAGGCTACGACGCCGCCTCGAAGCTGGCCATTCTAGCCTCGATCGCGTTCAATGCGCGGGTCGTTGCCGGAGATGTCCAGCGAGAAGGGATCACCCAAATCTCCGTGACCGATGTGCAAGCGGCCCATGACCTTGGTTATGAAATAAAGCTGCTTGCGGTTGCGGAACAAGAAGAGGGCCGCGTCAGCGCCCGCGTGCATCCGGCAATGGTCCCTAAGACCCACCCGCTGGCGTCTGTTAGAGATGTCTATAACGCCGTCTTCATCGAGGGCGAACATGCCGGAGAGCTCATGTTCCTGGGTCGCGGCGCAGGTGGGGATCCGACTGCGTCGGCGGTCGTCGGTGACATCGTTGAGATCGCCAGGAACATGCTCACCGGTGCGCGCAGCGTGGGCTGTACCTGTTACCACTCGAACGCGCGCATCCGTCCGCCTGGTGAGGTACGAGTGCGTTATTACGTGGTCTTGTCGGTGTTGGATCAACCGGGAGTGCTGGCCGCGGTTGCCGGCGTCTTCGCCAAGAACAACATCTCCATATCGAGCGTTCGCCAAGAGGGTTTCCGGGACGAAGCCACGCTCCTCTTGATTACTCACTCTGGGAGCGAGGGCCGGCATGCCGAGATCTTCTCTGAGTTGGAGGCACTTCCGACAGTCCGAGCGGTGACTTCCAAGATGCGGGTGATCGGTACGGCCGAAGGATGAGCCCGAACTCGGGTGCCCTTGCTATCGCCGGCCGCAGAGGCGTGATCCGCCGTTACTTCGAGCATCTCCCCGTGAGCGAGGCAACCCCCATCGTCACTCTGGACGAGGGAGATACCCCGCTAATTTTCTCGGAGCGCCTCTCCCAGGAGGTGGGGGCCCGGGTATGGCTTAAATACGAGGGACTGAACCCCACGGGCTCGTTCAAGGATCGCGGCATGACATTGGCGATCTCGAAAGCTCTCGAAGAAGGCTCCAAAGCGGTTGTCTGCGCCTCCACCGGCAATACGAGTGCCTCGGCTGCTGCCTATGCCGCGCGCGCCGGCCTAATCTGTGCGGTGCTGATCCCAGAGGGCAACGTCGCTCGGGGGAAGCTGGCGCAGGCACTGGCGCACAACGCACGTGTGATCGAGATCGAGGGGAATTTCGACCATGCGCTCACGCTCACGAAGGAGATGGCGCAGTCCCGTCCCGTAACCCTTGTCAACTCAATAAACAGCTTTCGCGTGGAGGGTCAGAAGACGGCCGCCTACGAGGTCGTGGAAGCACTCGGCTCGGCCCCCGATTTCCATGTGATGCCGGTTGGTAACGCCGGGAACATCACGGCCTACTGGCGCGGCTACCAGGAGGCTGCAGCCAAGGGTTGGTGCGACTTTCTGCCGCGCATGTTCGGATTCCAGGCAGAAGGCGCCAATCCAATCGTTCGGGGACATCGCGTCGATGACCCTCGTACGGTGGCGACCGCGATCCGAATAGGAAATCCGGCGTCCTGGAGGGGGGCCGTCGATGCGGCGAGCTCTTCGAAGGGACAGATTAGATCCGTGCGAGACAAGGAGATCCTCGAAGCCTATCGTTCGCTGGCGGCAGAGGGCATTTACGTGGAGCTCGCTTCTGCGGCCTCGGTGGCAGGTCTTCGGCAGCTCGCCACCGAGGGCCTGCTGGCTCCCGACTGTCGCGTCGTGTGCGTACTCACCGGGCACGGGCTCAAGGATCCCGAATGGGCTCTTGCCGGAGCTCCGCGCCCGCCGCGTGTCCCCGCCGCGATCGAGCCCATCCTCGAGCACCTCGAGCTGGCATGAAACGCACGAGTTGTGGTACCGATGCCGTATTTGTGCGTAGAGTGCTAGTTCCGATCGGGCCCGGCCGGGCTTACTCCACCATATGAGAGGTTGATCGAGCCGTGACGGAAGAGCAGGGTCAACCAACTCAGAGCCCCCGGCGCAGCACGGGCCCGCAGAAACGAATGGGCTTGCCGTCGCGTCCCCGGTGTGCGGCATCCTCGGCGTCGTGTTTCCCTTTATTCCGCTTATCCCTTCCATCCTCGCCATCATCTTCGCGGGGCGCGGCAAGCGACAGATCGATAGCTCCGGCGGCCTGCAGACGGGTCGAGGCTTGGCCGTAGCGGGTCAAGTCCTCGGCTGGGTCGGAATCGCCCTAGTACTGGTTGCCATCTTGGACTTGGCCGCCCTTGTTGCCGTGTTCTCGGGCGGAAGCGTCGAGGGCGGTTGGGATTTCGGCCCCGCGCGGGACCTCCGGTAGTCGATGTCGGCTACCGTCAGCGTGCGCGTGCCGGCCACCGTGGCCAACCTGGGCCCCGGCTTCGACGCCTTCAGCGTCGCCCTGGACATGCACCTCGAGATCGACCTCGAAACGAGGCGCGACACGATCGATATCGGGATCGAGGGCGAGGGGGCCGATCATCTTCCAACCGACGAAACGAACCTCGTGATCCGTTCGATGAACGAGTTCTTCGACCAGGTTGCGCGCCGTCCAGCAGGATACGCGCTGCGCGTCCGAAACCCGATACCGCTGGCGGCGGGTCTGGGCTCGTCGGCAGCCGCCGTCGTGGGTGGTCTAGCGGCGGCGCGGGCGCTGACGGGTCGCAACATCCCCCAGGCAGACATGATTCAGCTTGCCACCGAGATCGAAGGTCATCCCGACAACGTGCTTGCCGCCCTGGTGGGCGGCCTGGTGGTGTGCTATCGGAACGCCACCGGCGTCCTCAGCCACCACAGAGCCGAGGTGAGTCGTCGCCTTATCCCGGTTCTCGCCGTGCCCCGCGACGGTTTTCCTACGGGAGAATCCCGCCGCGTGCTGCCCGACCAGGTGAGTTTCTCCGATGCCCAGCACACCGCGGCCAGGGCCGGCCTACTCATAGGCGCGCTGATGACCGGAGGAGGGACGGACGTGCTGGCCGAGGCGATGAGCGACCGGCTTCATGAGCCTCACCGCCTCGCCCTCATGCCGGAAACTGCAGCGGTGCATCAGGAGCTACGCGCTGCCGGTCTCGCCGTGGCCTTGGCGGGGGCAGGGCCTTCCCTGTTGGGGATAGTCCCCCGGGTCGAGGTCACCATGCGGACCGAGCAGATCAGGCGGGTCTGCCGCGCCCGCAACGCGGGCTGGAGGGTATTCGTGAGCGATTGGGAGCCCAAGGGCGCCCAGACCACTCCCTGAAGCCGCTGGGTATCGCACGCGGTGCGACAGTCGCATGGCAATCACCGAGGCACCCTTCCGTGGGGGTCGTGGTCAGGCCGGGCGGGGGTTGTCCTCCCGGCGCATCTCCGTGGTCTCCGTGCGGCCGTCGCCTCCCGTCGTGGTGCGGCCATCCCCGGTCATCGAGGTCGCGGCGTTTCGCTCTTCTTCCTCTTCGCTGACACGGCGCTCGAGCTTGGTGTGCCACCGAGACCCAAGCCCGCCGCCCAACGCTCCGCCCACAATCATGGCCGCGAGAATCGCGATCCCGAACCCTGCGGAAAGATCGTAAAGGGCGGAGTTCTGGGTGGGCAGCTGAGCAGGCCTAAAGGGCAAGTTGAGGTTTGCACTGGAACCGAGGGCGCTTACGATCGCCGCGATGATCGCACCGATGATCAAGACCACCAGGGGAACCAGGACTCCGTTGACGACGCCGGCGCCCCTTCCCATGCGCCCGGCGGTGTAGCCACCCCACATACTCGATAGGAACCAGGCGACGACGAGGCCGACACCAATTCCTATGCCGACCTCCTGGGTGGATCCGAACTCCGTGGGGTTGACGTCTGAAGTGGCAAAGACGCCCCCCACCAGGGCGGTGAGCAGGAATAATGCGCCGAAGGTGACTACCACCCCCGTCAGGATTCCACCCGACGTAATGCCCCCGCGGGCGGTGGCCACCGGCCGAGGCCCGCTGATCCGTCTGTTAGGTTCCGTGCGGGTTTCGGTCGATGGATCATCCTTCTGCCCACGTCTCTTGCCAAACATATCGAGTACCCCTTTCGTTTCTAGAGGCGGTCACTCTTAGAGGCGGCGGAGCCCAGCTGTTGGCGCTAGGTTTCCCCTCATAAGCCTTTTCCTAACCTTTCCATTTTCTCAGGAGGCACTCATCCGCTATGTGGCCCTGATCGACGGCGAGCACTATCCCCCCGTGATCGAAGCCGCTCTGCGCGAGCTCGAGCAACGGGGCCACGAGATTCTCGCCGCCGTCCTGGTCGGGGGAAAGGAGAAGCTCGAGACAGGGGGCCTCGACGTGCTCGGCTCGACTCCGGTCACGAGTGGAAGCGACGCTCGCGAGGTGCTGGATCGCGCCCTCATGGAGCACGACGCCGAGGCCGTGATCGACCTCTCCGACGAGCCTGTGCTCGACTACCGGCGACGCCTCGAGCTGGCTTCGCTCACCCTCTACAGGGGCGTGACTTACGAGGGCGCCGACTTCCATTTCCGCCCCCCGCCCCGCCCCCGCATCGCGACCAAGCCTTCGCTGGCGATCGTGGGCACAGGGAAAAGGACGGGCAAGACCGCCGTATCGGGATTCGCTGCCCGTTGCCTGAGCGAGGCCGGCCGGAGCCCCGTGATCGTCGCGATGGGCCGCGGCGGCCCCCCCAAGCCGGTCGTTTTGCGTGGCGACGAGGTTTCGCTCACCCCTCGAGACCTTATGGACCTGGCCGACTCTGGAGCACACGCGGCCTCGGACTATGTCGAGGATGCCCTGCTTGGAAGGGTGCCCACCGTCGGTTGCCGGCGCTGCGGCGGAGGCCTGGCCGGCGGCGTGGAGATTTCCAACGTCGCCGAGGGGGTGTCAATGGGCAACAATCTGCCGGGGGACATGTTGCTGCTCGAGGGTTCCGGGTCGGCGGTGCCGCCGGTCCACGCAGACGT
Source organism: Actinomycetota bacterium (assembly GCA_050998655.1). GTDB lineage: Bacteria > Actinomycetota > CADDZG01 > CADDZG01 > WHSQ01 > JACDAL01. The sequence continues at coordinate 125 of JBPCPZ010000132.1, read as the reverse complement.
CACCGCTCTGGTGGTTCCTGCCTCGATTGCCCTCGAATACGTGCGTGGCTATTTCGGCCCCTACCGCCTGTTGCTTGCTGACTTCGTATTCGTTACAATGGCCGAACATCCTTTCGCATCGCCCA